>JAITAM010000216.1 GCA_031284085.1 Spirochaetaceae bacterium | reverse complement strand
GCGAACCTCGACAAAGAGCGGTATTCTGTTGGGTATTGCTGGAAGTTCATATATCGGCAGATTGTTTCAGAGGGCGGAACTGGGACGGCCTATATACTGTGGACTATCGTAACAAATACAAACGAGGTGGAAGTACTTCACTATGCCGCAAAAGGGGTTGTAAGTCCCTATCCGGAAGAGGCAGAAGGTGAGGGACTAGAGTGAAGCTCCACTACGACTTAGGGAGATTAGAAACAGCTCTGGCTGCCTCCTGTAGGCAAAAAGCCGTACGCCGTTCCCGATACAAGAACCTTTGAAACAGGCCATGCCTGCTTTGAAACAGCCTGTGGCTGCTTTGAAACACAGATGGCGGGCAAAAAAGGCCATGCCTGCACAGCCAGCCTCATCTAGGCAAAAAGCCGTACGCCGATCCCGATACAAGAACTGTTGAAACAGGCCGTGCCTGCTTTGAAACAAAGCTGGCGGGCAAAAACAGGCCATGCCTGCTCTGGCTGCCTCCTGTAGGCAAAAAGCCGTACGCCACTCCCGATACAAGAACCTTTGAAACAGCCTGTGGCTGCTTTGAAACAGGCTGCGGCTGCTTTGAAACAGGCTGGCATGGCCTGCCTGAAGGAGTTGTGAATTGAAATTTGATAAACCATGGATACTTGTTTTCTTGTTTGTCCTCGTCCCTTTTATAATAGGGACTTTAATTAAGTACCGAAGGCAGACCAAAACCTTCACGTATCTCACCTACTACATCTCTCAAAAAGAATTCTTGATACGCTTTGTCATTATGCACTGCTGCTATATGATCTTTTGGGTCTGCACCGTCATAGCTTTAGCGGGGCCGCACTGGGGAAGCCGGCTTGTCCCTGAAGCCCGACGCGGGCTTGATACTATACTCGCCTTTGATCTGTCCAAAAGCATGAATGTAGCGGACATAGAAGCGCAGACACGGCTGTCTCGTGCGCTGGACATTGCCCAAAGCCTTGTCGCCGGCACAAACGGACGCTTTGGCACGGCGCTCGCCAAAGGGCAGGGAATAGTGGCGCTCCCCCTCAGTTTCGACAGAGAAGCGCTGTCGGCTTTTCTTGCCGTCTTGTCGACATCATCCGTTACGGGTCATGGAACCAACCTTGAAAGCCTTATTGACGCCGCCATTTCAGGCTTTCAAGACGGCTTCCCTACCCGAAGGGTTATAGTGCTTTTCTCAGACGGCGAAAACCTTACAGGCTCTCCTCTTTTAGCGTGTGAACGCGCCGCCCGTGCCGGTATCACCATAGCAGCCGTGGCTTTGGGAACTGAAGAAGGTGCGGTTGTTCCCGGCGAAGCGGTTATAAGCAGCTTAGAAATGCCGCTCTTGCAGGACATAACGCAGAAAACCGACGGCATCGTCGTCAACGGGAATACCAAAGACGCCGAATTGATACTTATGAACTACCTTGTAACAAACACGCCGACCGTCCAGTTTTTATATAAAAAGGATCAACCGCAATGGCATATCTTTGTTGTCGTAGGATTAGCCGCCTTGATCGTTGCACAATGTGCGGGAAAAAAGCGCCGCGGCACACTTGCAGCGCTCATGGTCTTTTTCTGCTCATGTTCTGATCTTACCGGCATTGTTTCCGTTGTTGAAGGGAACTTTTATTACGGCAGAGGGCAGCACGCAAGGGCGATTACCGCCTATATGAAAGCGCTCAAGTCGGAAGAAGCGCTTCCCTATGCAGAATTCGGGCTGGGCGCTGCGTACTATGCTCTTGATGAAGAAGCGTTGGCCGCTCATAGATTTGCAGCTTCCGAGCAAGCAACTAAAAACCGAGTCCTACAACACCGCATACATTACAACACCGGTATCATCCGTTTTGAGCAGAATGATTTTGAAGCAGCGGTAAACGAATTTCGGCTTGCCCTTGAGTTTGACGGCAGCAACATTGGTGCAAAACGTAATCTGGAATTGAGTTTATCCGCTTTAGCACGGCAGGGGACAGCGCAACAAAGCCCAGCAGCAAGCGGCGATCAGAGTAGTGCGCAAACGGTACTGTTTGATTATCTGCGTGAGAAGGAACGTACATACTGGGAAAGTCAAGAATGGGTAGAACAAGAGCAGCACGGCGGAGCAAACTACTAAGGCAGCAGGTCAGACCTTATGAAAAAAGAGCAGCTCATTAGGGTTAGAGGTCTGTCCTCTCTTCCGCTTCTATCAGGCAAAAAGCCGTGCGGCCACTCCCAATACAGCAATCTTTGAAACCCGCTGGCGGGCAAAAAGCCGTGCGGCCACTCCCGATACAAGAACCTTTGAAACCCGCTGGCGGGCCTTTGAAACAGCCTGTGGTTGTGTGGCTGCAAAAAAACTGTACGCCTTCCTGACAGTTAGCGTGTATACTATAAGTCAGTCGCCCCCCTCTGCGGGTGCGTGGACAAACTAACCAACAAACGGAGGAACTTAATTATGAACTATGGTCATTTTGATAATGAAAGACGTGAATATGTGATCGACCGAGTCGATGTGCCGGTCTCATGGACAAATTATATCGGGGTGAATGATATGTGCGGCGTCTTTAACCACACGGCAGGAGGCTATCTGTTCTACAAATCACCGGAGTATCACAGAATCTCCCGATTCAGAGCAAACGGCGTTCCTATGGATAGACCCGGACATTATGTTTACATCCGCGACAATGAAAGTGGCGAGTATTGGTCAATCTCTTGGCAGCCCGTTGCCAAACCCCTTGATCAAGCGCGGTATAGTTGCAGGCACGGGCTTTCCTACACCACATACCGCTGCGAATATCAAGGGATTGTCGGCGAACAAACGCTGTTTATTCCAATCGGCGAGCCTGTGGAACTGTGGGACGTGAGCATAAAAAACAATTCCCAAAAGGCGCGCTCATTAAGCATTTTCTCGTATGTGGAGTTTTCCTACCATAATATCAGAATGGATAATCAAAACTTTCAAATGAGTTTGTATTCCTGCGGCTCATCGTTTGCAGACGGCGTTATTGAAATGGACCCGTTCTATGAAGAGGGCGGCCGCCAATTCTTTACCGCCTCTGGTACGGAAAACGATAACTCACCTGAAAACTTCGACTGCCTTCGTGATAGGTTTATTGGCCCTTACCGATCGGAGGCAAACCCGCTTGCGGTTGAGAAGGGCGTCTGCTCCGGCTCTTTTGAGTTAGGCGGTAACCACTGCGGCGGCCTGCGCAGAAAAGTAACCCTTGCCAAAGGAGAAAGCGCCCGCATTGTATTCATGCTGGGTGAAGGGGACAGAGCGGCCGGCCGTGCCTGCCGCAAGAGCTACGCATCTTTTGCTGCGGTTGATGCGGCAAAAGAGCAATTAGCCGCCTTTTGGCAGGCTAAACTCGATAAACTGCAGATCAACACGCCTCATCAAGCTATGAATACCATGATCAATATCTGGACCTTGTATCAATCCGAGATTAACGTGATGTTTTCCCGCTTTGCTTCGTTTATTGAGGTTGGCGGGCGCACTGGTTTGGGCTACCGTGATACTGCGCAGGATGCAATGTGTATTCAGCACTCAAATCCTGAGAAATGCAGAAGTCGGATTGTCGAACTGCTCAAGGGCTTGACTAGTTTTGGGTACGGTCTGCATCTTTTCCAGCCTGAATGGTTTGAAGAGAAAAAGGAACCTGAATTCAAGTCGCCGACTGTCGTGCCGACGCCGGATAAAAGCACTATGATCCACGGGCTTAAAGACGCTTGTGCTGATGATGCTTTGTGGCTTGTGCCTTCGATTGTAGAATACATTCGTGAGACCGGCGACCTTGCTTTTGTAAATAAAGTTCTGAGCTATGCAGACGGCGGGACAGGCACGGTTTATGAACACATGACTAAGATCTTAGACTTTTCCGCTGAACAAGTCGGCAAAACTGGTATTTGTAAAGGGCTGCGTGCGGACTGGAACGACTGCCTTAACTTAGGCGGCGGAGAGTCTGCTATGGTCTCATTTTTGCACCACTGGGCGCTTGGGCATTTCCTTGCCCTTGCTTTGAAACTCGGCCGCACAGAGGACTTGAACAAGTACGGCGCCGTGCAAAAAAAGGTTCGTGCAGTATGTGAAAAAGAGCTGTGGAACGGCGAGTGGTACACAAGAGGTATCACGGCATCGGGGCGGAAGATCGGCACGCCTGATAATACCGAAGGGAAGGTCTTCATGGAGAGTAACACATGGGCGGTTATCTCAGGGGTTGCCTCGCCAGAACACGGGGAAAAAGCTATGGATGCGGTGGACGCCTATTTATACACGCCATGGGGGCTTATGCTCTGTGCGCCGGCTTATTCAGAACCGGATGACGAGATTGGGTTTGTAACGCGGGTTTACAAGGGACTTAAAGAAAATGCGGCTATTTTCAGCCACCCGAATCCGTGGGCGTGGGCTGCCGAAGCGCTCTTGGGGCGTGGAGAGCGGGCCATGAAATTCTACGATGCTCTGTGTCCGTATCTACAGAACGACAAGATAGAAATCCGTGAATCAGAGCCGTATTCATACTGCCAGTTTATCGTAGGAGCGGATCATAAAGCTTTCGGGCGCGCCCATCATCCTTTTATGACCGGGTCTGCCGGCTGGAGTTACTTTTCAGCAACCCGCTACATACTTGGTATTCGCCCGGACTTCGACAGGCTCATTGTTGATCCGTGTATTCCTCCTTCGTGGAAGGGTTTTTCTGTTACGCGGGTGTGGCGCGGCGCTACATACCGGATCACCGTTGATAATACCGCCTCTGTGAGCAAAGGCGTTAAAGAGTACAGGATAAATGGGAACGTGGTTGAAGAGGGGATACCGGCACAAGAAAGCGGGACTATCAATACAGTTGACGTGGTAATGGGGTGAATTTCACCGCCTCATGGGAATTAAAACAGTAAAGGCGGCTTAAAAAGCCGCCTTTTTTAGGGACGAGTTCTGCCGAGACGGCAAAGGCTTATAGCGGATCAGATTTAAGCACCGGCAAGAGCTTGCGATCCTTTTGCGGAACCGGCAGAGTAATAATAAAACAACTTCCCTCATCAAGATGCGATTTGACCATGATTTCCCCGTTGTGTTCACGAATTATTTTATACACCAGTGTTAGACCAAGACCGGAGCCGGTTGCTTTGGTAGTAAAGTAAGGCTCGAATATCTTCGGCATATTATCTTCAGGTATGCCGATACCGCTGTCAAAGATCGTAAAGACAAGTTCAGTATCATTCATCTGTGTTGTTATAGTCAAAAGCCCGCCGTTCGGCATGGCTGCAATGGCATTTTTAATCAGGTTAAGCAGGGCTTGTTTTATATACCGATCGTCAAGGTATATATCCGTAACCTTATCATCAAGGTTAAGCCGGTAGTCAATCTGTGCAGCATCCAACTCAAAGGCTACAAAGTCAATCAATTCCTTAATGAGCGTGTTGATATTACTGAGCTTGAATTCCATATCCATAGGACGAACTGCAAAAAGAAAGTCAACGACAATATGATTAAGTCGATCAATCTCTTCATTTACCACATCAATATACTTGTTTATGGCTTTGAAGCGGTCTGATGGATAGAGCTTTTCTTGAGCGGCAATGGATTTTTGGATGAGCTGTATGTGAATAGAAAGGCTGCCGAGGGGGTTTTTTATCTCATGGGCAACCCCCGCCGCCACCGTAGTAAGGCTTGCAAGGTTTTCCATGCGCCGCAGCCGCGCCTCACGAGCGCGCTTTTCGGTAATATCGTCAATATAAATAAGCGAGCCTGAAACCCGCCTGTCCTGTACAAGAGGCAGGACGCTGATGCTCAAGAGCCTGAGTTTTCCTTTGTTTTCCACTTCAAACTCCCGATCTACGATCCTGTCGCCGGCACGCAAGACCTTTTCAAGGAATTCACCAACCTTCCCATCAAGAATGAAATGCCATATCTCATCGCAGGCGGAATCGTCGGCAATGGGCAGGAGGAGGTGTACATACTTATTGGCAAGGATAAGGTGGTGGTTGGTATCGCAGACCAGAATCCCATCAGCCAAAGAGTCGAGAACCGTTTCGAGTCGGTTAATCTCATTCGCCGCCGACATCAAGATATTGCGTATCTGTTCTATAGTCAGTTTACTTAACTTTGACAAAGCCCGTCTTATAAATTGTCTCATAGTTCTCACCAGAATAAGTCTTTATTTTAGTGAAGGCAAGACCCTTCCCGCCCACGAGGTCTGACCTGGTTTGGAGAGAGGATACCTCATTGGAGTACCTTCAGCTCTGACTTCAAGATTGTGTCGTCTACGAAAGAGATAATTCCTGTAATTCCGTGTTCCCGATGATACGCTCCGCTATACTTCCATTCATGAGGCTCTTTTACCAGCCCTGCCTTAACGGGATTTTGATCGATGTAGTTATACACGTTCCAGAAGTCTTGCTCGTCTGTTATTACCCGCGAATAGAACCTATCTCCCCAGAAGTGTCCTGTCTTGTGGTTCATTTTGTTCCACATGATAATACACAATTCCACGAAATACGTTTCGTACAAAGATCTGAAGAGAATGTGCGTTGATTTGAAGGAGATATACACGATGGAAGAGGAGGAGCAGCGTGGAATGCTCTTGAAGCATTCGGCAGAATATGGGAGAGCAAGTACCCGTGGGATGAGCATTGAGGGCGACTTCTGCGAATATTTTACATATGCTTTTGAGGTACGGCGAGCGGATATATACGACGAATATGATTAAATCATTAAAATCCGGTTACGGAAAATAAGAAAACCCCGATTGACCTTTTGAATGGATGAGAGTATATATAAGATAGTGTACTTGGCGATAGGGAATGTGATGGAGAAATAGGTGATGCCGATTAAGAAGTAGGGAAAAATGGGTTCCATTTTGATGCTGCTTTTCATTTACACAAAATATCTGACAGATCCAAATCTGTAAAATTTTTGAAAAAGG
>JAITAM010000220.1 GCA_031284085.1 Spirochaetaceae bacterium | reverse complement strand
AATGCGTTTAGCAAAAAACCCAAAGTCGGTAGTATTCTTGCCGGAGCTTGCCGGCCTTGGGTCCCTCTTTATCTTCACAGCATTACCGCTGGAAAATACCGTTTCATTGGCTAAATCCGGTCGGACTATAAATCCAATCCGACCGAATCATCAATTTTTTTATAGTTTGTTCTTGTTTCTTCCTCTAGAATATTCTGAGGAATTTCTTCCTTTTATTTTTAGATAAATGTCATTGCTTTTCAAGTAGATTAGAATGCCCAGCCTAATCCGCAAAAAAGTACAAAGCCGGCACTTACTCCCACTTCTGATTCTTCTGATGACATCCACTCAGATTTTTGACCAATTGTAATTGGAACGCTTATTCCTGGCTCAACAAAAAAACCACCAGCATTGCCCGGATCAAATTTCCAGCCTACTGTCGGAGTAATACTAACCCCTGTTGTAGAAAAGACCCCGTCAGTGCCATCGCCTCGCGCTTCTGTTCCGCTGTGGTTATGAAAACCCAAGCCCAGTTCTCCAAAAAGTCCTTGCCACAGATAGTAGCGGGCAAACAAACCTATCTCAAATTCATTGAAAATGATAAATGAATTTGCCCAATACACATTCGCACCGACAGATATTTTCTGAGTAAGAAACCTTTCGTATCTTGCTCCAGCAAGAAGTATACCCAAGTCTACGGATACAAAATTCTTCTTTCCGCCCCATGGCACTTCATCCGTTTTTTCATCCGTTTGCGCCCAGATTCCTCCCGCTACACTTGCGAGAACCACAACCACCAGAAACAGTTTTTTATTCATAACTGTCCTCCTAAAAATACTTTTCCCCTCCATACGAGGAGAAATAAGAGGACTAAACGTATTGTACCATCCGCCTAAACGGTGTAGACTAATAATGCGTTTAGCAAAAAACCCAAAGTCGGTGGTATTCTTGCCGGAACTTACCGGCCTTGGGTCCCTCTTTATCTTCACAGCATTACCGCTGGAAAATACCGTCTCATTTACTTAGACTGATTTCATCTCTTCATACTCTTCCATAAAAGATTCCGTCATTTCTTCAACCACTAATCTCTTCTTGTTCTTCATACCTGTCCTTCTAATGACCTAGAGGTCTGACCCGTTTTGGCTAGAGGTCTGACCTACCTTTTGCTTACTGATCCGACTAGGATCACTCCGCTGATCCGACTAGGATCACTTCACCGATCCGACTGGGATCACTCCACTGATCTGACCGGGATCACGCTAGACCGCTTGCGGGACTGTCAATACCATTTCGCCTTCTATAACACGAGGTTCTTTCAGGTGTTTTACAGACCCGTTGAACTGCGTCCTGATCTCTACTTTCCACTTTCCTGCACTTAAACTTGGTATAACCCCTATCAGTTTTGAAGCGGTGTTTTCTGCCAGATTACCGCTCACTTTTATCCGCACGGCGGGGTCGGCTTCCGATACAAAATAGATGCCTACCTCCGCATTTTCTCCGATTATTTTTATCTTGTGTCCGGCAATGCTGAAAAGCCCGTTAGGGCTGGCTATGCCGTTCACCGATTCGGTGTTTACATCAACGAACTCGTCAATATAGCCTAAAACATTCGCTATCCCTTCAACTTCTACTACAATATGATCAGCAAGAGCGTGCAAGGGAGCGCCGATGCGAAAACGGAAGGTTACAGGATGCTTTTCTGTGTTGTGTCCCTCTGTGATTTTGTCAAAAGTGCCGCTTACATGAGGGTGAATGGAGAAGTAGCCGGTATTGACGGCAAAGCCGTCGCATAGTTGATACGCCATTTCATCAAAAAACTGCTTTACATACTCCACAAGGTCATCGTAATTGCCGGTGAAACCGCCCCTGTTTTTAAGGGCTGCGCAGATTTTTTCAATGGAAAGGGAGGCTTCGCTATTCGTTCGAGCAATATACGCACCTTCTATATTGACAAAATAATTAGGATAGAGCCTTACATAAACATGGTGTAAGATCTCGTCAATAGGGTTGATTGCCATAACCAAACTCCTTGTAATGGTAAAATACATTGAGAAGAGTATAAAAAAGTGTTAAAAAGAGAGCGTTTCGGCATTGAGAACGGAATGAAGGGGGAGGTAGAGAAAGGTAGGGGCAGAGACAAAGACAGATAGGGGTAAGTAGGGGGGGGGGGGGGGGGGGGTGAAAATATCCACCGCTTGCTGCTCTATTTTACAAAAAATTATTGGCTTATTCACTTTTTACAAACTCCTTAACGCTTTCGGAAAAACATATAGTATTTGTGATTAGTTGTCAAGATTTGATTTATACTTTTGTAATAAACTTAGCTACTTTTAGCGCCGCTGCATTCTGCAATAACGGCGCCGCATCTTCTCTAGGGCAAGTCTTCCTAGTCTTCCTTGATCCGCCTGCGTATAATTTGGTAGACTAGTCCAATGATTACCGTTAGTAATTTGAGTTTAGGCTATGGGCAGCGCATACTTTTTAAGGACGTCAATCTAAAATTTACGCCCGGAAATTGTTATGGTATTATTGGCGCCAACGGTGCAGGCAAATCGACTTTCTTGAAGCTCCTCTCTAAGGAACTTGAATACGACCGTGGGGAAATTACCGTGGGCGCAGGGCAGCGTATTGCGGTGCTGAGGCAGGATCATTTTGCATTTGACGAGTATCCGGTAATTGAGGCTGTGATAGCCGGTTATCCGAAACTCTACACAATACAAAAAGAGCGGGAGCTTATCTATAGCAAAGAGGATTTTTCAGAGGAAGACGGCATCCGAGTAGCGGAATTGGAGTCGGAGTTTGCAGAGCTTGGCGGTTGGGAAGCCGAGTCGCAGGCGAGTCAGCTTCTTGCAGGGCTGGGCATTGAGGAGGCTTTTCAGAGCAGGCTTGTAGCCGACCTTGAGGAGTCGCAAAAGGTACGGGTGCTGCTGGCGCAAGCGCTTTTCGGCAGCCCGGATATACTGCTCCTTGACGAGCCGACTAATGGACTTGATCTTGAATCAATAACGTGGCTTGAAGAATTCCTTATAAACTTTCCTAATACCGTTATTGTTGTCAGCCACGACCGCCACTTTCTCAATGCGGTATGCACTACCATGTGCGATATAGATTTTGGTAGAATTACCGCCTATTCTGGGAACTACGATTTTTGGTATCAGATGAGCCGTATCCTGCAAAGGCAGGCTCGTGAGCAGCAAAAGAAGAATGAAGAGAAGGCGCGGGAACTGAAAGAATTTATCCAGCGCTTTGCCTCTAACGCTGCAAAGAGCCGGCAGGCAACAAGCCGGAAGAAAGTGCTTGAAAAGCTTGACCTTGAGAATATCCATGTTACCAGCCGTAAATTCCCCTATGTCGGCTTTAAGCCCGACAGAGATATTGGCAATAACGTACTCACCATAGAGCATATTAAGGCTTTTACTTCGGACGAGAGTCCTATACTTCAAGACTTTAGTCTAACCGTCCACAAGGGTGATAAGATTGCCTTTGTCGGCACGGAACATTCGGCAAAGACGGCGCTTTTTGACATTATCACCGGTACACGAAGCGCCGGTTCAGGAGTTTTCTCATGGGGGCAGACCGTATCATTTTCATACTTCCCGCGTGAAAACGGCTCGTATTTTGATTCAGAGATGTCGATAACCGAATGGCTTCAGCAGTATTCAAAGGAACAAGATGAAACGTACGTCCGAAGCTTTCTTGGCCGTATGCTTTTTTCCGGCGATGAAGCGCTTAAACCGGTGAAGGTTCTATCGGGAGGCGAGCGCGTCCGCTGTCTCTTGGCTAAAATGATGCTTTCGGGTGCCAATGTGCTTATTCTTGATGAGCCGACTAATCATCTTGATCTTGAGACGATAAGCTCGTTAAACGAAGGGCTTGTTGCCTTTCCCGGTGTTATCCTCTTTAATTCGCATGATCATGAGTTTGTCAGCTCGCTTGCAAACCGGATTGTAGAGATACTGCCTTCCGGTGCGGCTATTGATAAGACGGTATCTTTTGACGACTATCTAGGACAAGCCGGTACGAGCAGGGCAATCTGAAGACTTCCATCTTTTTATTTTCAAGGTGGAGGCAAAAACGATAGGTTGTGTTGTAGGCTAGTGCTAGGTTGCGCTACGGAGTAACGTTACGCTGTGTGTCATAGCTGTTTAATGCTTTGATACGACCTTCTTTGACTTATGAGTGTGATGAGTTTTTCTATAATATGTAAAGACAGGCTTGCCGGATTACCTTGGTTTTAACTTTTCTTACCTGCGATCGCAAATTTTTCTGTTTTCTTGCTTGTTACTTGTTGACTTATTTTATTTTTTGCCGTAAAGTAAATATGGACGTTGTGCCGAACGAAGTATAAAAGACGTTG
>JAITAM010000208.1 GCA_031284085.1 Spirochaetaceae bacterium | reverse complement strand
CGGCTTTTGCTATGCAAAGTCTTCTCTTCTAAAGCAAGACCATACTTTTTATGAAAGACTCACCGGGTTCTTATGGGAGAATCATAGCGATCACTTTCAAGAATAATCTTGATCATTTTTATGAGAGATGAAGTACTCTCCGCCAAGAGATGAAGTACTCTCCGCCAAGAGATGAAGTACTCTCCGCCGAGAGATGCGGTACTCTCCGCCGAGAGATGCGGTACTCTTCGCCGAGAGATGCGGTACTCTCCGCCGAGAGATGAAGTACTCTCCACCGAGAGATGCGGTACTCTCAGCCGAGAGATGCGGTACTCTCCGTCAAGAGATGCGGTACTCTTCGCCGAGAGATGCGGTACTCTCCGTCAAGAGATGCGGTACTCTTCGCCGAGAGATGCGGTACTCTCCGCCAAGAGATGAAGTACTCTCCACCGAGAGATGAAGTACTCTCCGCCGAGAGATGAAGTACTCTCCGCCGAGAGATGAAGTACTCTCCGCCAAGAGATGAAGTACTCTCCGCCAAGAGATGAAGTACTCTCCGCCAAGAGATGCGGTACTCTCAGCCGTGGGAGACGCCCGTATCTTAAACAGCCTGCGCCTGCTGCCTATAGGCAAAAAGCCGTACACCTCTCCCGATCCAACAACCTTTGAAACAGCCTGTGGCTGCTTTGAAACAGGCCGTGCCTGCTTTGAAACAGCCTGCGCCTGCTGCCTGTAGGCAAAAAGCCGTACGCCTCTCCCGATACAACAACCTTTGAAACAGCCTGTGGCTGCTTTGAAACAGCCTGTGGCTGCTTTGAAACAGCCTGCGGCTGTGGCTGCGGGCTTGAATGTCTGTGGGAAAACGTACTATATTTATGCTAAAGGAAAGAAAATTCCGCTTTGTGGACTCTGTATGCCTGAGCTGTATTAAAAATTAGCGCACACTATGCCATACAACCAAAATGCACTATGTATAAAGACTTGGATTTGACTAAACATTCTTCACTCCTTAACATCGAGAGGCCTCGTTCTTCACGCAGCAAAATCATTCTTATCAGTAGAGATATTGTTGTTTTTGCCGCCCTCGTCATCGCTACCGTCGCCCTGTTTCAGCCGCTCCATAGGAAAATGGTGGAACATATCACGACGCTCCGCAACAGCCTCGTCGCTTCCCTTGAGGATTTCTTGGGACGTTCCGTCTATTACAGCAGCATAAGACTCTCTCTGTCCCATTGCGACGTGTATAATATCGCTATAGCAGGCTCTCAAGCAGGCCTGCCTCCGACCGTGTCCATTAAAAGCCTCCGACTCTCCTACTCTATGATAGGCTTCCTCTCAGGACAAGGAATAAAAGCCGTCCGCACCCTCTCCTTGAACGCTCCTGTAATTCAGGTAAACGCCGAAGACGACGCGCTCCTCCTAGAGCGCCTCTTCTCAGGCCAAGGGGAAGTGGCGCTTGATGCCATTCTCGGCACGTTCAACGAGCGCTTTTCTCTCATAATAAGAAACGGCAAGGCTGCTTTTGTACAAGCGGCGCAAGAAGCCGCCCTTGACGCCTTTGACGCCGACTTTTCATTGAACAAGAATCGAATACTGCTTCGCAGCAAAATAAGTGCAAGCGCAAGCACTTCCAAAGACTCAGGCAAGTCTTTGGCGCTACAAACAACGCTGCAGCTCGACTGCTCAAGCACTACCGATTTACAAGCCGCAGACGGAACCGTAAACATTGCTTCGTTGTCCGTATTCTCTCAAGACGAGAGGCTAATGCGCCTCAAACCGGTAAAAATTGACCTAAGAATGCAGGGCAGCGCCTTTAGTGTGTCAAAACAAAAGGATCAGCTCCCTTTTAGTCTCTATGCCGCCTATGATCTGCAATCCAATGCTTTATCCGCTGCATTTGACTGCAATAACTTTATTCCCAGTTCCTTGCTCTCTTTTGGCGCATCGTTGAAATGGGCGGAGGCGTGGCTTTCAAGCAGTATTTCAGGCAGCGCCGCTGTGGACAAAACTGAGGAGACGCCGCTTTATTACAGCGCCGCCATAACCGGCGCCGTTCCCGACACGGTAATTGGAGAGCCGATCTCATTCTCGCTTGTCGGCAGCGGCGATACCGCCTCCATAACCGTTGACCAACTGCTCTTTGCAGTTCCGCAAGGAACGGTACAGTTCCAAGGCGGCATTGTACTCGATCCGTTCCTTCCTTTCGGGACTCTTTCCATCAACGACTTTTCACTTTCCGGTAACGAGCTGTGTAATGCGGTCTTTACTTTTTCCGCACAGGAAAATACGGTGCTGCTTTCCGGAAAGGATATTGCCATAGGAAAAGTCCCTTTATCAGCGGTGCAAGCTTCTCTCTTTGTAAGAGAGGAGAGCCTTGCGTTTAATTTTTCTGTGTTTCGCCCTACCGAGACTAAGACGGGCAAGATATCAATAGACGGCTCGTGGGATTACCAGCAGCAATACCTCAATCTCAGTCTGCTTTTCGATTCATGGATGCTTTGGGATATACTGGACATGGCGGCTCCCTTTGTTGACATGAGCAATTTAACGCTTCCTGCCAGCGATATAATGAGAGCTGTCAGCGCCGACAGCGAGATTTTCATTGCAACTGACTTTAAGCATATTTCATTTAATGTCCCGCGTTTTGTACTTGAATATCAGGGCAAGCAGCCTTTCTTGAAAGGGGCTGTGATAAGCGCCGCTCTTTCCGGCACAGAGACACGAGTAGTATTAGATGAAGCCAGCATAGGTAAAGATGAAAAGTTCAAGGTGAACGGCGCTCTTGATTTTGCCGACATAAACACCATTACTTTCAGCCTTGACATCGTATACCAAAACATTCCTTATCAGCTAAGCGGAATACTGTTAGACCAGCAGTCATTGAGCATACAAGGACTTTACAATCTACGAATACAAGTGGAGAGCGAGGCGGGAGCTTACGCGGGGTATATTGAATCCGATACACTTCCTTTTCCATACAAAGGGCAGTTAAGCCAGATCGTGATGGCAGCTTCGTTTCGCTACGATTCCAGTAGCGCATGGTATGTTTATCTTGATAATTTGGAAATTCTCAATCTTGCTTTTCCGTTATCGACACATACTTCGATTGCTGTTTCCGGCAGAATAAACCAAAACGAAATGGCGCTTGATCGTATTTTCTTTAATGACGGGCAGGCGCTTACCGGCACATTAAGCGCGTCATGGAATACCGGCTTTGCTGATATAAGCGGCACGCTCAAGCTTTCCGATGAGACGGGTAATGAATACTACGCTTTTTCCGGCAATCGTAAAGACGAGCGCATTGTGCTGCACCTTGACGGCAATCAAATGCGTCCCGGGCATTTTCTTGCCAATACATACAATGCGGTTTTAACTGGAAATATTGATATTGTTTGGGATTCGCCTGAAGCATACCAGATATTGGTGAACATTCCTTCGTTGACAGGAACGATTGGGGGCAATGAAGCGCAGGCAAGCGGGCGGATAGTTATTGATAATAGCACCGTGTCGGCAGAAGATTTTAATGCGGCATACCTCGGCTTGCAGGTTGCGATACCGGAATTACAGACGGATCGGAGCAAAGGGCGGATTGAGACGAACGCCACGCTGGGAGGAAAGTTCATAGGATGGGATATAGGGGCGCATCTGCAGATAAACGTTGAGTATAAACCGGTTGATTCATGGCGTGATATAGACAAGATATTCAGTGTTTTGCAAGGCAGCATTGTGGCTCGCGAAGGAAGGTTTAGCCAAAGGCCGGTATCATCCGAACCTTTTTATTTTGAATTCAATCATAAAGACTCGGTTTTATCGCTTTCAGGCGGCCCTCGTGATATGATACGGCTTAAACTCTTTGATACCGGCGAGCTTTACATAGGCATTTCAGCGCCTTCTGCAATACGAGGTGCAATAACCGGCACTCTGGTAGGCAGCGATATTAACGCACAGATCAGCAATGCTTATGTTGATTTAGGCGCGTTGTGGTCTGTTTTGCCGCCCGATTGGCAAGAGCTTATCAACGTTTCAGGCGGCTTTGTTACAGCGGGGTCTATACAGGTTACAGGCCCTTTAGTCAATCCAGAATTCTTTGGTACGGCAAAGGTTCATAGCTTACGAATGCAGGTGCCGTCTTATCTTGAACATGACATACGTCCCACGCCTTTTACTGTTACGTTTAGCGGCAGCGATATGTTTTCTGATAGATTCTTTGCATCCATTGGGTCAGGCGTAGCATCCGCTGCCGGTTCTTTCAAATTCGATCGGTGGGTTCCTGATATTTTTGATCTTGATATACAGATACCGCAAGAGGCTGCTGCGGTACCGTTTAAGTCTACTATCAACGGCATACATGCGCGGGGAAACGCAACCGGCTCTTTGCTGCTTTCTATGAAGAAAGATATTTTTATGATAAGCGGCGATTTAACCGCCAATGATACGGAAGTTACGATAAACACCGACATTCTTACAGAACAAGCAGCACTGAGTAATGAGCCTGAGGCAATCAATACCATTATTGATCTTACGCTGCATACCGGCAGCAAAGTACAATTTTTATGGCCCGATGCAAAGAACCCTATAATACAAGCGAACGCCAGCGCCGGCGATAACCTTTTTATTAAAAATGATACTGCTTCCGGACGTTTTTCCATAATTGGAAATCTTAAGATACGAAGCGGCACTATACTCTACACGCCTCGCAGCTTCTATATTCGAGAAGGCACATTGACGTTCAACGAAAATGAAGTGCATATTGCTCCGAAGTTAAGCGTCAAAGCTGAACTTCGTGATCGTAATGATAGCGGTCCGGTTACGATACGAATGCTCTTTGAGAACGTTCTCCTTAACGATATAAAAGATATGGAGCCGCGCTGGGAGTCTGAGCCTGCGCTTTCGCAAATGGAGATCATCGCCTTGTTAGGACGCGACCTAACCGGAAATCCTGATGAAGGCACCAGTTCTCTTGTGAAATCAGTTCTTGCAGCTTCCACTGATGTTTTGTCCCAATTTCAAGTGAGCCGGCTGGCTGAACAACACATACGTGATTTTTTTAAGCTTGATATGTTTAGCATACGTACTCAGTTCTTACAAAATATGGCTTTACAGAGTTTGGGTTTGCGCAATGAAACCGAGGGGATGAATATAATAGGTAACTATTTTGACAATAGTACTGTTTTCTTAGGTAAGTACCTTAAGCCGGATATGTTTGTTCATGCCATGGTAACGGCGCGATACGACGACGGACTTCAGCATCGAGAAGGCTTGCGGTTAGGCGGCTTGATATTTGAACCGGAATTCGGGCTAGAATTAGGTACTGTTTTGAATTTAGAGGTATTGGGAAATCCTCGATTGGATATACGCGGCAATATCAATCCGCTACATCCTGAAAATCTATTTGTAAATGATTTTGCATTTACATTTTTATTCAACTGGTCTTTTTAAGGAGCATTAATGCGTATTAGTTCTATTGTATGTTTATTACTTGTAGTGGTGGTATTGTCTTCTCCGCTCTCTGCACAAACAAATAATAACTGGTCTAATGGGAAGACGATCAGCAAGATCGTATTTACCGGCTTAAAGAATGTTAAAGCATCGGAACTTGATGGAATAATCTCTCTTTATATAGGAGCCGCCTATAGCAATGCCGTGGGTGAAGAAATAGTACAAAGACTTTTTGCACTCGGCTATTTTTCAGACATTAGCGCTCCTAGTATTGAAGCTGCAAGTTTTGACGGCACTGAAATTACTATTAGATTCACGATTGTTGAATATCCTGCGGTTTCACAAATAGTTTTTGTGGGAAACAGCCATGTAACCCGCAGCGATTTAATGGACGTTATTTTACTTAAAACAGATGACATAGTGAACGATATGAAGTTACGCATAGATGAACAGGCGATCCGGATGAAATACCTTGAAAAAGGCTTCCCAGACGTACAAGTGCGTGCAGAGAAGAAAACCGGTGCTAAGTCAGGCGATGTAGTAAGTTTTTACATTACCGAAGGAGAGAAGATCGTTATCGGCGCAATCCAATTTGAAGGCATTACGGTCTTTCCGGTGAATACGATTAAAAGACTGCTCTCGCTTAAAGCCAAAGGACTTTTTAATGATGGTGCTTTCCAAGAGGCAAAATTGCTTACGGATCAAAGAGCAATCCTTCAATACTACCGCGACCGCGGCTATATAGATGTTGAAGTGCTTGATGTTCAACGTGATACTGGCAAAGATGAAAAAGGCAACACTGTAATGACTTTAACCTTCAAGATTGTTGAAGGGAAACAATACATATTTAACGGCATAGCTTTTGAAGGAAACCAGATATTTTCTACTAAACAACTATCTGATTTAATACGTTCAAAGCCAGGTGAAATAGTCAACGCGCAGAAACTTGCGGAAGATTTTCAAAGGGTAACGGATTTATACTTAGAAAATGGATACATAAACAACAACATTATGCAAGAAGAAATTCGGGATACCGAACAAGGGACAATAGCATTTAAGATTTCTATTATAGAACACGGCAGGGCGCACATTGAGAATATCATCGTTAAAGGAAACAAGAAGACTAAAACAGATGTCATACTGCGGGAGCTTCCTCTAGAAGTGGGTGATATTTTTTCTCGAACAAGAGTCATGAATGGTCTGCGCAATTTATACAATTTGCAGTACTTTTCTGAAATCTTGCCGGATATACAGCAGGGAAGCGCCGACGGCCTAACCGATCTGGTCTTTACCGTTGAAGAGCAGCCTACCATTAATCTGCAATTCGGTTTAACCTTCTCAGGCATTAGCGATACGGGAACTCTCCCTATCTCAGGTCTATTAGAAGTGAATGATCGCAACTTTCTTGGTCGCGGTAACATATTCGGGGGAAAAGTAAACGTTGCCTCTGAGACACAAAGCCTTTCTGTTGAATATACCCACCGGTGGATATTTGGAATACCTTTATCCGTTAGTTTTGACTTCAATGCCCAGCATACCAACAGGCAGGCCGCCCTTGACATCTTGGCGCCGTATTTTAACGGTGATGAAGAGTATGCGTATCCGGATGGTTTTAGCTCATACGAAGAGTACTACCTTTCAGGCAAAAACCCGCCGGATGCCTATTTGATGAAGTACAACCAATGGTATCTTTCTTTTGGTACTTCAACCGGCTATCGCTTTAGTACTCGTCTTGGAAACCTTGGTATAGGCGGGGGGATTCGCGTCGGCGCTATTCTCAATGAGTTTGACGATGCGCTGTTTAGACCTTTTGATCCGGCTTTGCGGAATTCAAGAGGCAGATGGACACCGGCTAATTCGCTTTGGACTACCGTTTACTTGGATCAGCGGGATATTTCGTACGATCCTTCTTCCGGTTATTACGGAATACAACGCTTTGGTTTGTACGGTATTCTCAATGAAGAACCTGAACATTACACCGTCAGTGATACTAAGTTAGAATTCTTTCATACCTTATTTCCTCCTATAAAGATTGGCGAAACGTACGAGTTTAAGATGGTATTCGGCATACATACGGGCTTTTCGTTTATACTTCCGCAACCGTGGCGCGATGAAATTACTATTGAAAACGCCAATAAATTAGCCATCAACGGTATGTTTAATGCACGGGGCTGGAACAGCGAATACAGTTTCAAGGGCCTTGCTTTATGGGAAAACTGGGCGGAGATTCGTATACCGATTGTGCCGGGTATTCTTGCAGGCGATTTGTTTCTTGACATGGCTGAGGTACACGATACGCCCAAATCATTATTTGAAAGTTTTCGGGCTGCCGATACATTTACCGAAAACTTGCGTTTTAGCTATGGTTTCGGCATCCGCTTTACCATACCGCAGCTTCCTATCCGCTTGAGCTTTGCCAAACGTTTCAAAATAGTTGATGGACAAGTCGAGTGGCAAAGGGGCGCGCTCTTTGCCACCACTACCGATCCCGCGTGGATGGGCATGGATTTTGTCCTTTCTCTTACCCTAACAAGTTACTAATCCAGACAGGCCGGCCTGTTTGAGCTATGCTGTTGGTATCGGGAGCGGCAAGCTGGTTTTTCCTGTAAGAAGCAGACAAAGGTCTGACCTGGTTTGGAGAGAGGATACCTCATTGGAGTACCTTCAGCTCTGACTTCAAGATTGTGTCGTCCACGAAAGAGATAATTCCTGTAATTCCGTGTTCCCGATGATACGCTCCGCTGTACTTCCATTCACAAGGCTCTTTTACAAGTCCGGCTTTAACAGGATTCTGATCAATGTAGTTATACACGTTCCAGAAGTCTTTTTTGTCCGTTATTACTCGCGAATAGAACCTGTCTCCCCAGAAATGTCCTGTCTTGTGGTTCATTTTGTTCCACCGAATCGCAAAAACCATCTTGATCCATTTCAATATCTCAGAAAGACTTTGTCCCTCTGCTGGAGTGATAAGAAAATGGAAGTGATTCGACATGATACAAAAGTTCCAAAGCTTGAACTTGAACCCTTTTACTGTTAACGCTTCCTCAACTATAGCGAGGAACAGCTCTTTCATCTTATCGGGATCGAGTTCAAAGAGGAAACGATTAACTACCGAGAAGATATAATACGTGAGACCTAAATCAGTACGGCCTCGTG
>JAITAM010000152.1 GCA_031284085.1 Spirochaetaceae bacterium | reverse complement strand
TGATGACGGTGTCCGCATTCTTGATTTTCTCCCTACACCAAGCGGTAAGACCGACAGTATCTATGTTTAGGTTTCTACTGATTCGTTCGACAGCCATTGCCGTTGTGTGTATTTTATCTGTATTCGCGATTAAATCATTCATAACCTTTCTCCTGAATATAATTATTATATTTTCCCTTATTTTTGTCAATAAACAGGGCGGATCTACTCAACATAACATTTCGTCTGTTTACGACGTTTTGCAGGATGGATAAGCAAATCACAGAGTTTTGTGCCGCCCAAATGTAAGTAAGAGAGTGAGGCATGGGAAAAAGTAAAGCGACAGCGACTGACACAGGCAAACGGATGCCGAAAGGCTTTAGCTCTAAATGTAAACACAGTCTTGTTAGATACAGTTCAATTATTTCATTTGTTTTATCTATTGTTTTATTGTACCTCTATTCTTCTGCTTCATTTATCAAGCTTGTCCATTCATTATAATTCGCTTTTATTCAATTGCAAGATTTTTATTTGTTTGCTGTTTCCAATTTATATATCGTATATAATATTCAGCAAATGTTTAATGCTATATATGATTGATAATGATTATTAGATAGCTATTTTTCATCATTTATTTGGAGTATCCATTCTTTATAAAAATCATTTATACATGCCTTTTATATATCTTTTATGTCAATTAGTTCATCTAGTAATGTTTTGAATTTAGGTCCATATATTATTATTTCATTATGATATAAAAGATGATGGTTTTATTAACTATTCATTTCCATAAGTTGCCTCATCGTAAAATATTTTGTCGTAGTATGGCCTTTCTATGACCATTTTTATTATATTTCCCATTTCTTTATGGATATTTTTTATCGTGTTTAATTCAGATCCTCTAATTAATGTATTTGTAATAACTACTATATCAATATCACTTCTTTTTTTTGTCAAAGCACCATATGTCAATAATTCAAACAAGTATATTCAAATACAAACTTTGGTTCTTTTTTTGATAAAGTTTTTGACATCCAGCCATAGCTCTTACGAACCAAATCATATTCATCCGTCTAAGAATATCTGAAACTCTAATGAGCTTTGTTTCAAGACATTTGTCATGTCAAATTGAAAAAATTAGAAATAATGCTGAAGCACGATACATTTAAAATTCATCTCGTTTTGTCCATTTTATAATTTCTGAAGCAAATTTTGTATTTTGGCAGATAAGTTTTCCAAATGCATGCATACAAAGATCATCGCATAGAAAAAACATAATTCTTTGATTTATCTTTAATATTTTTAAAGAGCTTTGTTAAAAATTTTCAATTATCGCCAGTTTTAAGATGGTATCTATACGATATAGATTTCAGATCCATCTTTACAATCGTTATAATAACATTCATCAAATTTACCTTCCATAGACATAATGCCGGACCTGTTATATGCCGTTTGCCCGCAGTTTATTTTTTAACTGTGCATATCCTTCTCCTTTTATGCCCTTTAATGTTTCTCATACAGCCTTTATTTCAAAAATATACCCATGATCTAAATCAGGCAGCTCAATTACAGCATTTTCTATTTCCATTGTTTCAAAATTATCTTCATAGGTGGAAAAATCGCCGATGTATTTTTCATGCCAATAGCTAACGGTATAACGACTCGGTGGATATGAAAAAGATATTCTTATTTTATTTGTTCCACTTATTCTGACCTTATTATTGAAATTATCCAATGGATGCACCGCATCAGAACTCAGCGTAACAATTTCTTTCCCATCGTAATAGTGCCAGTATGATGCCCCCGGTTTTATAAAATCAACCAATAGTGCGGGGTGGCTGTGATATATTTGACCGTCATCTGGTGTTTCAAAATCAAAACCGGGTCCGTATTCTATGACCATTTCCGGAACATTTATGATTTGTTCATCTAGCGTTGGATTTGATGGATTTTGATCTTCTTGCTCATTCTTTTTATTACAAGCTGTTATGAACAGGCGGGTTTCAATGTTTCGGCATTGTATCGGAAACAGCGTACAGCTTTTTGCCTGATAGATGCAGCGAAAGACATAGCAGCTAATAATTCTTCTAAAATTGGAAAGATATGTCTGTCTAGTAAACGTAGTTCTACAAAGGTTGTGTTTCCCGTTCAAGCGTTACATGAGAAACCATGCGTAACTTTTTTAATTCTAATGTCCGCTTGCTTTCCGAAAAAGACGGCCCCGCCTCAAGCCAGTGCATAAAATACGTGGTATAGCGCTTGCTCCCATCAACAATCACAAGAGCAAGAATAGATTTATCGGGGGAATTGGCCGCAATGCTCATTTCATTATGCGTAACCGTCAATTCATGAGCGCCTAAAGCCCGCCCTTTTACTTCGATAAAACGCAAATGGCCATCGGGGTTCTTTGATTCAATATCATAGCCTAGATTACAGGCGCTTATGTCTTTGGGAGTGTTGTGCAGTTCCTTCTCAAGAGCCATAACTGTTTCCATGCCGATCCGTTCTATCTCATCCTTTCCCTCTTCCGTAGAAAGAGGCTGCCCTACAAGCGCACCCTCCTGCAAGAAAGCACGGGGGATTATCCATGCACCACCCAAGAGAGCAGGTGGCTTCGATACAATGTTCCGTTCAAGAGCCAGCTCGGCAAGTCTATCTTTGAGCCGCTTTGTCAAGTTGTTCACCCGCTCTCTTAAACGATCGGCGTTAAGTCGGGCGTTCACTTTCCCTTCCACTGCCATATCCGAGATAATACCGGCCTGCTTGTCCCAATAGCCGATCTCGGCGCTCAGCCTATTTTTTACCTCCGCCTCTACTTTGTCGACATAGGAAGCGCGGCGTTCCTTAACTTCCTTAAAATGAGAGGGTATCAGGTTCTTAACAGCATAATTCTGCACAAGCGTCTCGACATTCTGCCCCCACCATGCCTTCTTTTTCAGAAGCGCTTGAACAATAGGATACTCTTGCGCATCAGGGACAGAATAATCAAGATAGGGCGCAAGCCCAGCTTGCTTAACCGTTCCGTCTTTGTACAACTCAACAAAATGCAGGCGGTGAGAAATCTTCAGCGGGCGGCCCTCGCTGTCTATTCTGCCGTCCTCAAGAATATCCTCCACATAAAAGAGCAGCCTATCTGTGCGGGCATTTTCATTATCATCAATAAATACGGTCCCTTGTTTCAAAATGTCTTTGTTTTTGTCCAAAATTTCGTCAATAAGTGCACTCAAAAGAGGATGCCCCGGACATATCAGCGCTGCATCATTCGGACAGTCCGGTAAATACATGTACTCTTTCTCAAAAGTAACTGCATCATAGCTCTTTGCAATAGGATATGTTACGCCCAGAGCCGACCTGATTTCACGGATACTCGCGGGGACATGCGGGATGGAGTAGCGGTGATCCGACCGTTTGCGTATCTGCCCCTTCAGAGCGGAAAATGCACCAATAAAGAAACTCTCAATAAAGTAAGGCTGCAAGCGGTGGGCTTCAATGCGTTCCATAGTCTCCCGGATTTCATGCACCCGTTCTATACCTAAGCTCTGCCCAATCAAAGAGCGCTCGGCGATTAAACGTTCCAACTCCTTGCGGTCCAAAGCGCCGTCAATGATCTGTTCCAGTTTTGAACGGACATCGGGTCTGTTGCCGTACCGTATCGCTTCTATTAACAAATCACGCAAAGGCTTATCATCGAAACTCACTTTTCCCAAAACGTCAAAGACTTTTCCTCCCAACGCATCTCGTTCTTTCTCCAGTTTCTCAAAAAGTCTCAAAAAAACATCCCCTTCTCTCGTCCGGCTTGCCACAAGATTCCAAAGATGGCAGACACTTTTTTGCCCGATGCGGTGAATTCGCCCGAAACGCTGCTCAAGGCGGTTCGGATTCCACGGCAGGTCATAGTTTATCATCAAATGGGCGCATTGCAGGTTTATACCTTCTCCGGCGGCATCCGTAGCGACCAAAACAGAAACATTACTCTCATTCTTGAAGCGCCCTTCAACCAGCTTCCGCTCTTCACGGCGTATACCTCCCTGAATAGTTACCACCGCATCATTATTACCGAGCAGGCCGCGGATTCTATCCGCCAAATAGTAAAGAGTATCGCGATGCTCGGTAAAAATAATAACTTTCTCTCGAGGAGAAGGGCTTTCCGAGCCGCCGCTTTTACCCAGTTGCAATGTGGCCGAGAGCTGTTCCCATTTCTTATCGAGACCCGAATGAAAGAGCTTGTGCGCATCCAGTTCCAAATCTTGCAGCGTATGTATTTCTATTTCCAATTCTGCGATTGTTCTTGCCGCACTCGCCTCATCAAGGATTCTCTCTTCAAGCTCAGCACGTTCTTCTGCCGGCGTTTCTTCAAAATCATTGAGAAACGACTCATCATCCCAGTTGCCGTTGAGGTCTTGGATAAAGTCCTCCTCATCTTTGCCCGATAAATCTCTTGCACTTTGCAGTTCAAGCAGCTTCTTTTCAAGCCGTTCTTTGCGCCGCTTCAAAGATTGGTAAATTGCCTGCGGCGAAGAGGCAAGACGGCGCTGCAAAATAGTAAGTGCGAAGCCTATCGCATGAGCATGCTTTGGGTCAAAAATCTTCTCCGCATTTGCAAATCCGGTGCGGACGTATTCAGTTACCTTGTCGTAAAGCGCCGTTTCAGACTCCGAAAGCTCATATTCAAGAGTAGTTGCAATACGCTCAGGAAAAAGCGGCTTGCCTTCAAAAGTCAAAAGCTCCTCTTTAACCAAACGGCGCATCATGTCTCCGGCAGCGATCTCTTGTTTGCCTTTGCTTTTCCCCGCGAATCGATCGCCGTCAAGAAGGCGCAAAAACAACTGGAAATTGCTCTCCTTTCCGTTGTGCGGTGTGGCAGTAAGCAGCAAAAAATGCCGGGTAATGCCCGAAAGCAGCATCCCCAGATTGTAACGCTTGGTATGGCGCTCTTTTCTACCGGACGCGGCCGCCGACATTTTATGAGCCTCGTCGCATATAATCAAATCCCAGTCCGTAAATTTGAGTTTTGCCTGCATTTCTTCATTGCGGGACAGCATATCGAGCCGCGCTAGCACATAAGGCTTCTCAATAAAAGCGTTCCCGCTGCTGCATGATTCAAGATTTTCAGTACTGACGATCTCAAAGTCAAGCTGGAATTTATCACGAAGCTCATCCTGCCATTGTTGTACAAGACTGCCCGGCGCAACGATAAGACAACGCTTAATATCGCCCCGAACTTTCAACTCCTTGATAAGCAGCCCCGCCATTATCGTCTTCCCCGCACCCGGATCGTCAGCCAAGAGGAAACGCAAAGGCTTCTGCGAGAGCATTTGTCCATAAACGGCGTTTATTTGGTGGGGCAGCGGGTCAATAAAAGAAGTATGAACCGCCAGATACGGATCAAAAAGGTGGGCAAGTTTTATCCTGTAGGCTTCCGAGCAAAGCCTAACCAAAGCCGCGTCAGCATCAAAGGTCCACGGTAAGTCCTCCGTCTCAATAGATAAGCCATCCAGCGCATCCGCGTAGATAAGCTGCTGCCCTAAGGAACCGTCGTTTCTATGAAAGACCAATTCCGCCGCATATTCGCCGAACGAAACAATCCCCACGATCTTCACCGTCTCGTTCGGTATAAGCCCTTTCAGCCGGTCTCCGACCTTGAGCGCCTGAATATTCATACATCATCTTCCTTTATAGTTCTTTTTACTTCTTTTTAGAGAGTCTTGCAAGACTGCGCTGCGCCAACGCCGTGAATAGCGATGAAGCGGCCGCAAGCCGGCTCATATCCGCAATAAAACCCGGATGATGCACCCCCTGCGGACTATTTATCCCGATAGTCCAAAAAACACCGGGTATGATTTTCTGATAAAGGGCAAAGTCCTCTCCGCCCATAGCCCGCTGCGATGCAACAACGGTAAGCCCAAGAGAGCGCGCCGTCTCCGCCGCAAATTCACTGAGTTCAGGGTCGTTGTTTGTCGCCACGGTGCATACTCGATAGTTCAAGTCTATGCGCAGTCCCATAGCCTTTTCTGTGGCATTGCAGCATTCACGCAGACGTTCGGCCAGCCACGAGAGCTTTTCATCGCTGAAAGCACGCAAAGTCCCTTCAAGCCACGCTTCTTCTGGGATGACATTCCACGTACTCCCCGCTTTAATGTGGGTAAAACTCACAACGGCTTGATCAAAAGGGTCTGTGTTGCGGCTTACGATGACCTGAGCGGTGTTTATCAACTGCGCCGCCGCAACAATCGGGTCGCGGGCGTAGTGCGGGGCGGCCCCGTGCGAGCCTTTGCCCTTTATTGAAATGCTAAAGATGCCGACCGCTGCATGAGTTGCCCCCGGACTTATGCCTATCAGACCGTTTTCGTGGCCTGCCGCGACGTGTATCCCATAAATCTCGCTGACATCGTCAAGAATGTGCGATTCAATCACTTGCAGCGCCCCGTCTCCCCCTTCTTCTGCGGGTTGGAAGAGAAGTTTCACGGTCCCATTGAGCGTTTCCCGCTCCTCATTAAGGAGAAGCGCCGCACCCAGAAGGCTTGTCGTGTGAAAATCATGGCCGCACGCGTGCATAAAGCCATGATTGAGCGAGGAATAAGGCAGCCCCGACTCCTCGTTTATCGGCAAAGCATCAATATCGCAGCGCAGCGCCACAACAGGCGTCCCTGCTTTCCCTTGAATCCGTGCAACAAGGCCGGTTTTAAGCTCTGCGCCGGGCGCAGTTTCAACGATCTCGATGCCCTCTTCTCGCAGGATTTCACGAATCCGCTTTGTCGTTTCAAACTCTTGATTACTAGGCTCAGGATGCTGATGAAACCATTTGAAGTAGTATTCAAGTTTGTCTTGTAATAAAGGTATTTTCATTGTTCTATTCTCTCTTTCTATCTTCTTTTTTACAAGGGGGTTACTAAGGCTCCCAGTCTTCAGGGTTAGGTGATGCAGGGGCGCACATTGCAGGCCGATAGCCGCCCCGCACTAATTATTCGGCCTTATTTTAGGACAAATCAGTTTAATTTTAAGACAAATTGGTCTGATTTTAAGACAAATCAGCTTAATTTTAGGACAAATCAGTCTGATTTTAGGACAAATCAATTCGATTTTAAGACAAATCAGCTTGATTTTAGGACAAATCGGTCTGATTTTAAGACAAATCAAGCTGATTTTAGGACAAATCAGCTTGATTTGTCTTTAATTAAAATCCAGTTGTCTTAATCAGGCCGCAAATTACTTCCGCCGGATGAAAAATAGTCCGCCGTTCTGGATACCAATGCCGATATTTGAGACAATTCATGCCTGTTAAAGGAGAAATAGTCCGCCGTTCTGGATACAAATACTGCTATTTGAGATAATTCATGCCTGTTAAAGGAGAAATAGTCTGCCGTTCCTGATACCAATACTGCTATTTGAAGCAATTCATGCCTGTTAAAAGAAGAGTTGTCTGCCGTTCTTGATACTAATACTGCTATTTGAGATAATTCATGCCTGTTAAAAGAAGAATCGTCCGCCGTTCCTGATACCAATACTGCTATTTGAGACAATTCATGCCTGTTAAATGGAGATTCGTCCGCCATTCTTGATACCAATGCCGATATTTGAGATAATTCATGCCTGTTAAATGGAGAGTCGTCCGCTGTTCTGGATACTAATGCCGATATTTGGAACAATTCATGCCTGTTAAAAGAAGAGTCGTCAGCCATTCTGGATACTAATGCCGATATTTGGAACAATTCATGCCTGTTAAATGGAGAGTCGTCTGCCGTTCTGGATACCAATACTGCTATTTGAGACAATTCATGCCTGTTAAAGGCAGAGTCGTCCGCCATTCTGGATACTAATACTAATATTTGAGATAATTCATGCCTGTTAAAGGAAGAGTCGTCCGCCGTTCTGGATACCAATACTGCTATTTGAGATAATTCATGCCTGTTAAATGGAGATTCGTCTGCCGTTCTTGATACTAATACTGCTATTTTAAGCAATTCATGCCTGTTAAATGGAGATTCGTCTGCCATTCTGGATACTAATACTAATATTTGAGATAATTCATGCGCCGTTCCTGATACAAAAAGCTTCCTCAGCCACCCTGAGAGTGGACAAAACCTGTATCCTTGTGGTAATTTAGCGTTATGGATAATCGTTACTTCGATCTTGCTTTTGATATACCAGTTAAACAAACATTTACCTATAAAATTGATGACGCCGCTCATGCCGGGATTGGAAAACGGTGCCTCGTGCCGTTCGGTCGGCGGCAAATGATAGGCTATATTGTCGGTGAGCGGGACACAATACCTTCCCACCTCGAACCGGCTAAGGTTAAAGCGATCCAAGAGCTGGTCGATCAAGAACCGCTTTTTGATAATCGAGACATAGCTCTTGCGCAGTGGTTGGCGGATTTTTATTTATGCGGTATTGGTGAAGCGTTGGGGACAATTTTGCCGTCCGCAAGGCACTTACCGCGTGCATCTACTATAGCTGCGGAGGAAATTACTGACGCGGCGCTTGCTTTATCGGACGAACAACAGCGGGCGGTTGACGCTATCATCGGCGGCCAAGACGCGAAAACCTTTTATCTCTACGGTATTACCGGCTCGGGGAAAACAGAGGTCTTTTTATGTGCAGCGCAGGCGTTGTTGAATCTCGGAAAATCGGTTATATACCTCGTGCCGGAAATTGCCTTGACACAACAAACTGAGAAGGCTATCAGGAAGCGCTTCGGTACGCTTGCTGCAATGATACATTCAGGATTAAGCACCGGAGTTAAGCTAAAAGAATGGATGCGTATCAGGCATGGAGAGGCGCGGATAGTCGTGGGGCCTCGAAGTGCTGTTTTTGCGCCGGTACAGAATTTAGGATTGATTGTTATTGATGAGGAACATGACGGCTCTTACAAATCAGGAGAGACGCCGCGCTTCAATGCCCGGCAAGTTGCCATGCACCGGTCTGCTGTTGAAGGCGCACGGCTGGTGCTTGGGTCTGCAACGCCTTCTTTGGAGGCATGGAACATGATGATACAAGGCAGTATGACCCGACTTGACCTCACAAAGCGGCTTTCAGGCGGCGCTATTCCTCGTGTGCGTGCAGTAAGTCTTGAGCATACCGGCTCATCTTTGACCGCAGACTTAAAAGAAGCGCTCCGGCAGACTGCGCAGATGGGAAAGCAAAGCATACTCTTCTTAAATCGGCGTGGTTTTGCGCATTTTTATTACTGCCGCAACTGCGGTTACCACCTGATCTGCAAACATTGTTCCATTGCTCTCACTTATCATAAAGAACGGTCCATTGCTCTGTGCCATTACTGCGGATATCAAAGCGAGGTGCCGAAAGCTTGCCCGCAATGCGGTTCGCTTGAAGCCGGCTTCCGTAGTTTTGGTACCGAGATGATCGAAGAGGAGCTGCATCGAACGTTTCCTGATCTCAGGATATGCCGGGCCGATTCAGATACGACCGGCACGGCAAAAAAACTCGATGAAATGCTATCCCTTTTTAGGGAAGGGGCTTTTGACATACTCTTGGGAACGCAAATGGTTGCCAAAGGTTTGAACTTTCCCGGAGTGCGGCTTGTCGGTGTGGTTTTTGCCGATACCGGTTTGAGTATGCCTGATTTTCGTGCGGCCGAACGCGGCTTTTCATTGATTGTGCAGGTTGCAGGACGGTCGGGGCGTTTTTCTCCTGACGGGCAAGTCATTGTTCAAACTCTCCGCCCTCATGATCCGCTTATCATCAAAGCTACTGCGCTTGATGTTGAAGGTTTTCTTCACTCGGAACTTGCGGTACGCAAGCTTACCGGCTTTCCACCTTACAAGAGGCTTATTCGCTTTACTCTGCGCGCTAAGGAAGAGGCTCGTGTGGAGGCTGCCGTTAAAGAGCTTGCTGCTCTCGTGCAGCCTTTGCTTCCTTACGATGCGGATATGCTTGGTCCTACGGAATGTCCGATAAGCCGTATTGCGGAAAACTACCGCTGCCATCTTATTCTGCGTGGGTCTACTATGGGTACTCTTCATGCTGCTGCACGGCGGGCGTATGAGCAGTACGATCAAGAGAAAGACAATCGTGTTTATGTAGAGATTGATATTGATCCTGTTTCGCTGTTATAGTCCGCCGGCGTGTTTCAAAGTTTTGGTATTGCATCAGGATCGGCAGGCCAGTCTGTTTCAAAGTACTCGGCGCTGGTATCACAGGCGGACTACGACTCTTAGGCTGCAAGCAGGCAAGTCTATTTAGGCCAGCCTGTTCTAAACTTTCGGCGCTGGTATACAAAAAAGAGGCGATTGACAGAGATAAAAATACGGGTACAGCACGGAAACTAAAGGCAAGCATCGATACCGTTATAAAAAAGAAAATAATAGAGTATATGAATAAAAAGTGTCTTGTATTCCGGATACAAACATCACAATTCGTGTTGAGATAGACGAAATGAGGAGTTTTTATCACGAGAGTGGTGAAGAAAAAAGCTTTTGGGTTTGAGAAGAGGGAAAATAAAAATCAGGATAAGCTGTTGGAAATGCTTAAGTCTCTTAGCATAGGGAATATGTATACGGATAGTAACTATCCGTATTATGAGCGCTTTTCAACAGAAGTACTGACGCTAACGGAGAGGAATAGGCAAAAGAAAGAAATATCTATCGTTGAGGAGGTGGAGTGTGCGACTTTTAAGAAAAGGCATTCATTTTTCGAAAACAGAACAGATGCACAAAACCGTTGTTGCTCTGACAATAAATGTTTGGTTTTGGGGAGACTGTCTCTGATCCTCTTTCATATTTTCCGAAGTTCCTGCTTTAGTTCTCACTTTTTTGAATTGCATGATTTGTAGTTCTCGCTTCCAATTTGAATGCTCTTGAAGCATTATGACGGACTTCTGGTTTTCTCACAGCTTTTTCATTTTTCTCTTGCAGGCAAAACCAGCACTTTTACTCATTATTTCATTTATATAATATACAATCATTGTGGAACACAGGCTTCCGTGCAATTCCTATTTTGCCTGACAGACAGCCTACAAAGATGTACTCTGAGGTCTGTCCCCTGTCCGGCTTCTTTCAGGTAGAAAGCAGGATGCCCACTCCCGATACAATAGCGAAAACTTTGGAACAAACTGTGACTGCAGACAGACCGGCCTGTGAGAAAGAATTTTCAAAAGGAAGTAAAATTCTTCAAAAATTTCAAGAAAATTACAAAATTTAGCTTTTCTTTTTTTTTAGATTACGATAAAATATGTACAATTATCCGATAAATCTCAAATATGGGTTTGAGAAAATAATATAATAAGGAGTATTATATGGAAAATGATTCCGAGTCTAAAAATGTGTACTTCTTCGGCGAGGGTAAAGCCGAAGGCAATGCACAAATGAAAGACATCCTTGGTGGAAAAGGTGCTAATTTAGCGGAAATGACTAATTTGAAAATTCCGGTGCCTCCGGGGTTTACTATTTCTACCGAGGTATGTGCCGCGTATTATCAAAATAATAACACCTATCCTGAAGGACTTGAAAAAGAAGTACAGAAACAATTAAAGAAGCTCGAGAAATTGATGGGAAAAAAACTTGGCGATCCTGACGATCCGCTCTTAGTTTCAGTACGATCAGGCGCTCCTGTATCTATGCCAGGTATGATGGATACCATATTAAATCTTGGAATGAGCGATAAAGCGGTTACCGGCTTAATTACCCAAACCGGCAATCCACGCTTCGCATGGGATGCTTATCGGCGTTTTATTCAAATGTACGGTGATGTAGTTATGCAAGTGCCGCATGAAAAATTTGAAGAGGCGCTTAAAAACACTAAAGATGCGTACAAGATTACGTTAGACACCGAATTAACGGCACAGAATCTGGAAGAAATAGTTAAAAAATATAAGGAAATTGTCAAGCAGCATACCGGCACGGATTTCCCTCAAAAACCTTCCGAACAATTATGGGGAGCAATTGATGCGGTATTCGGTTCATGGATGAATGAGCGGGCAATTAAATACCGGGAATTAAACGAAATAAAAAACATTAAAGGTACGGCTGTAAATGTACAGGCAATGGTATTCGGTAATTTCGGCAATGATTCAGGAACCGGCGTTTGTTTCAGCCGTAATCCTTCCACCGGTGAAAAAATTTTTTACGGCGAATATTTAATGAACGCTCAAGGCGAAGATGTTGTAGCCGGTATTAGAACGCCTGAAAAAATAGAACATCTGGCGCAGAGTAACCCGATTATTTATGATGAGCTTGTTGCTATAAAAGACCGGTTAGAAAAGCATTTTCAAGATATGCAGGATATTGAATTTACGGTATATCAAGGAAAATTATTTATTCTGCAAACACGAAACGCCAAACGTACAGGCCATGCAGCGGTTAGATCTGCTGTCGATATGGTGGCAGAAAAGCTCATTGATAAAAAAACAGCCATCTTACGGGTGAGCCCGGATCATATTGATCAGTTGTTACATGCGCGCATCGATCCAAAAGCCTTGAAAGAAGCGCAAGCTTTAACGCAAGGTTTGAATGCTTCGCCGGGTGCAGGCAGCGGCCGCATCGTGTTTTCAGCCGCCAGCGCTGAACAATGGGCTAATAACAATGAAAAAGTTATTATGGTAAGAAAAGAAACCAGCCCTGAAGACATAGGCGGCATGGCGGTTTCTCAGGCAATCCTTACCTCAACCGGCGGTATGACAAGCCATGCGGCAGTTGTAGCTCGTGGCATGGGCGTCCCTTGTGTAGCCGGCGCACAAGGCGTGAGCGTTAGCGGAAAAACCGTGAAAATTGGCGATAAGACTTTTTCAGAAGGCGACTGGATCACGGTTGACGGCACTACCGGCTTGGTCTACGAAGGTGCTCTGCCTCTTGTAGATGCAGAGATAAGCGAGGATATGCAGGTTTTTCTAGGCTGGTGCGATGCGATCCGTGAAGAATCGGTACGCGGCTCCGTTAAAGGCTTTGCAGTACGAACAAACGCCGATCTGCCGGAAGATGCGGCGCGGGCGTTTGATTTTGGCGCAGAGGGTATTGGACTTTGCCGGACGGAACACATGTTCTTTGACAAAGAAAAACTCATACACTTTCGAGCAATGATCGTAGCGGACAGTATTGAAGAGCGCAAAGTTGCCCTTCAAAAGATATTACCGCTTCAACAAAAGGATTTTGTTGGTATTTTTACCGCAATGAAAGGACGACCGGTTACGATACGGCTCTTGGATCCTCCTCTTCATGAATTTGTTCCGCATACCCAAGAAGAGATTGCGGAGCTTGCAGCCTACATCAATGAAGCGCCTGAAAAACTTATTCCTAAACTTGAAAAGCTAAGGGAACAAAACCCCATGCTGGGACATCGCGGATGCCGGCTTGCCGTTACGTATCCTGAGATCTACGACATGCAAGCGCAAGCTATAGCTCAAGCCGCCGTGGTGTGCCTAAAAAAAACAATTCCTGTAACCCTTGAAATTATGATACCCATTGTTTGTGATGAAAAGGAACTTGCTTTACTAAAACCCCGTATACAAGCCATTATTTCGGCTGTCTTTGACAAAGCAGAAATCATAGTGCCGGTTAAAATCGGTACTATGATAGAAGTGCCGCGGGCAGCCCTCCTTGCAGACACCATAGCAGCTCATGCAGACTTTTTCAGTTTCGGCACCAACGATCTAACCCAGATGACTTTCGCTTTCAGCCGGGACGACGTTGCAAGTTTCCTTCCTGAGTATCTTAAACAAAAACTTCTGGAAACGGATCCCTTCAAATCTATTGATGAAAAAGGGGTAGGATTACTCATACGGCACGCCGTTAGATCGGGAAGGCTTGTTAATTCCGGTCTTAAAATCGGTATTTGCGGTGAACATGGCGGCGATCCGGCTACTATTGATTTTTGTTATCGTGCCGGTTTGAGCTATGTGTCTTGTTCTCCATTCCGCGTGCCGATAGCACGTCTTGCAGGCGCTCAAGCGGTGCTCAAAAATGGGAATATCGAAGAAACGGCGGCCGAGAAGAACGGAAAATCTTCAAACACCCTCAACAGATCAATAATAATGTCTGATGCGCCGGTGTTTGTCAGAAAGCGTGGAAGGCCTCTCGGTTCCGGCAAAAAACAAAAGGCGACGCTTGAAGAGCCGGTACTTGCAAAGAAGCG
>JAITAM010000146.1 GCA_031284085.1 Spirochaetaceae bacterium | reverse complement strand
GAACTCTTGTAAGTCTCTACAAGAGTTCTTGCGCTTCAATGTCTCCGCGGGGGTCTTTCATCTCGGCGCGGCGGCCTTTCGTCCCGATAGCGGGGATGTTCATCATCGCGGCGGACTGGAAGGGGCTGCGGATCTATTGCATCAATATAGGAAAGGTTGAGCCGTCCCATTTTGTCAATTTCCATAAGTTTTACCGGAATAGCCTGCCCTTCTTTTAGCACTTCATTTACTGAACTAACGGGTTTACGCGACAGTTTAGAAATATGTACAAGCCCTTCTTTTCCGGGGAGTATTTCAACAAAAGCGCCGAAATCTACGATACGTTTTACCGTACCCTGATAAATACGGTTAAGCTCCGGGTCGGCCACTATGCCGGTTATAGCGCTCCTCACTTCCTCCGCCGTATGGGTGTTCTTCGCATAGATCAGTATGGCCCCGTCGTTTTCTGTATTGATAGTAACGCTGTACTGTTCGCAAAGCGCCTTGATGGTCTTGCCGCCCGGCCCGATAAGAGTGCCTATTTTATCAACCTCTATTTTCATGCTCAGGATTTTTGGGGCAAGCTCGCTGACAGCCGACGCCGGCTTGTCTATAGTTACATTCATAATAGAAAGAATGTGGAGTCTGCCCTCCCGTGCCTGCTCGAGGGCTTTTTGCATAATTTCAGGCGAGACGCCGGCGATTTTTATGTCCATCTGGAAGCCTGTGATGCCTTCTGCCGTACCGGCAACCTTAAAGTCCATATCGCCAAGATGATCCTCTTCGCCCAAAATGTCCGAAAGCACTGCATACCGGCTGCCGTCTGTGATAAGCCCCATAGCAATACCGGCGACAGGCTTTTTCAAAGGCACGCCGCTGTGAAGGAGCGACAGAGTACTTCCGCAGACCGTTGCCATAGAACTAGAGCCATTGGACTCCATGATCTCGGATACAACCCGAATCGTGTAGGGGAATTTTTCTTTAGACGGTACCATTGCCTGAAGAGACCTGTGTGCAAGGTTGCCATGCCCAATCTCCCGCCGGCCTGTTGCAAGCCGGCCGACTTCGCCGACCGAATACGGAGGGAAATTGTAGTGCAGGATGAAATGCTCACGTTTGTCCCCGTCAATATCGTCAAAAACCTGCTCATCCAACGCCGTGCCAAGTGTTGTAACCACCAAAGACTGGGTCTCGCCTCGTGTGAATAATGCCGACCCGTGGGTCCGCGGCAAAACACCGACTTCACAGGTAATGGGGCGGATATCCTCAGTGCCGCGGCCGTCTACCCGCACGCCTTTGTCCAGAATGGAGGAGCGCAGTATTTCGTACTGCATATCCTCGAAGAGCGCATTAAATAACTTAGCCTGATTTTCATCAACGAGCTGCGCGGCGTACTCTGCTGCAATGTCCGTCTTAACCTGACGGAGGGCGCGGTAACGTTCCTGTTTGCCGGGAAGGAAACAGGCTTTTTCTAGGAGCGGATAGGCTGTCTCACGGATTTCTGCAGCATATTCCAAAACAAGATCGCTTTGAGTGAGCGGCAGTTTAGCTTTCCCGGCTAGATCACGCAGCTTATCCTGCAAATCACACAGTTCAATAATAACCGCCTGTGCTTTCTCCAAAGCTTTTACCATAAGCTCTTCGCTGACCTCGTTCGCCCCGCCCTCAACCATAGTGATACCATCTTTTGTGCCGGCTACAATAATCTCAAGTTCCGATTTATCAATATCGTCAGCAGTAGGATTTACCACTAGTTCACCGGCGACTTGGCAGATGCGCACGCCTGCCATAGGGCCGTTGTAGGGAATATCAGAGATATGCACTGCCGCAGACGAAGCAATAATGGCAAGAATATCCGGAGGGTTTATTTGATCGGTAGAAAGCACGGTTGGAACAATTTGAATCTCCCGTCCAAAGCTCTTTTCAAAAAGAGGCCGCATAGGACGGTCAATAAGCCGAGACACAAGGATCTCTTTATCCTTAGGCCTGCTTTCTCGTTTGATAAACCCCCCCGGAATCTTGCCGGCTGCGTAGTACTTTTCATTATAATCAACGGTTACCGGCACATAATCCAGCCCCGCCACTGCATCTTGCGAACAACATACCGTGGCAATAACCGCGGATCCAGCATACTGTGCAAAAACCGCGCCGTTACTCTGTTTTGCAATCCTACCGGTTTCGAGTATCAGCTCTTTACCGGCAATAGTGTAACTTACCTTTTGAAGCATTATTTTCGAAGACCCAATTCCTTTATCAAAGCACGATAACCCTCTAAATTGGTACGCTGTACATACTTCAAAAGCCGGCGCCGGTGCCCAACTAAAATCAAAAGACTACGCTGTCCGGATTTGTCCTTCTTGAAATGCCTGCAATGCTCTGTAAGCTGGTTTATCCGACTCGTCAACAATGCAATTTGCACATCCGATGCTCCGGTATCTTTTTCATTGCTACCAAATTTTGTAACAATTTCAGCTACCGTTTCTTTACTTAAAGCCATAAAAACTCCTTATATTCTATTCGTTTATAGTGGGGGGAATGTAAAAAGAGCATACCTATAACAGCTTGCTCGTTCTTTCATTCTAATCCGCCACTGATTTCCATATTTTTGCACCGGCAATTCTCAGCTCTGCTGGCTCAAGCTGTCCGTTGCGGTATACCGCAAGGCGGTAAACACCATCGGGAGGCAGTACCCGATCGGCTGCATTAAACCATATTCCATTTTCAGAAGGATAAGCACTGGATCCTTCAAGATCAATCTCCGGCTCTCTTCCTAAGAGCCTTGCCGCACCGACCAGATCGCCGTGCCGGATCAAAGTGCGTATGCGGCTAGAACTTATCGGCTTATTTTCATCCATAACCGGACTCACAATCTCGGTATGAATACCTCGACTACCTGTATACGCAGCAATAGCTCTATCATCCGTATCCAGATGGTATCCGCATCGAAAGCCTTTCCCGATAGCCAGAAAAGATAGACCCCTGCCGATCAGGTAATCAATAAATTCTAGTCCTTTTAGTGTACTGAAATTTCCTGAAAAGTCAATCATAACAGTTTGCATTACCCCCAACTGCTCAAAGAGCATGAGCCGCCGCGAAATACTGCACAGCATACCGGGAAAATCGCGGGGTCGAAACATTTGTTTGGGATTTTGACTGAAAGTAAGAATTGTCGGATTGTAACCGGTGCGAACAGTTGCTTCAATAAGCGCCCTGTGCCCCCTGTGTACCGCGTCGAAAACCCCGATTGTCATAGCGGTCGGCACAGGCTTACCGGCCAGAAAATCCTCCCAGCTAAGTACGTGCATAGATTCCTCCTTAATACTATACCGGTTTTCCCGGTATAAATAAAAGCCGGTTCGGATTGACATCGTACCTGCTAAAGCCGGCCCGTGAAACAAGCTGCCCATTGCTTTAACAATGAGCAGCTAAAGCCTCTTTGATAAGAGAACGCAAACAAAACGCCTCTGCCAGAGGGTCAAATCATAAGTCCGGCCTGTTCTTTATACCGAGCTTCAGCAAAAGCGGCAGATGATCGCTTAATCCATTTCCGGTACGCGCATTGTACATAAAAGGGAAGCCGGCTTGATTAGCAAAAGGCGCTTTATTGATCACAGAACAAGCGGTGAAGTCCCAACCGGCATCGTCAAAGAAAGCCGACGACAGTAAAATATGATCGATAGTCTCCCATTGATTTTTATAACTGTATGAACCATCCGATAATTCATTGCCCCACGGTGAATACAAAGCAAAGTCAGAATCAAAGTACTGTGGAATAGGAGGCTTGCAGTTACTTATCACAAGAAAGTCCGCGGCTCTTCCCGAGTCTTGACTGACTTTTTCTGCGGCATCCGGATCGTCCGGTAACAGAGCAGTTACAATAGCGCCGTTATTCCGGTAAAACTCATCATAGTTTTCATTAAGATCACCCATAATAAGAACTGGTATAGACGGATCCTCCGACTCTATTTCCCGTATCCGCCGCCTGAGAACTCTTGCCGCAGCCCGCCGCAGATATTCTGTCTCGCCGTTGAGTTTTGATTTCCAATGACAGATAAACAGCACTACAGGATGATCGTCTTTGTTGATGCGCACTTCTACAATAGGCCGCGGAATTACTTCCCCTGCCGTGTTCATTGAATGTAGTCTTGTCTGCGTAAAAGGAACTTTGCTTATAATGCCTAATCCAAGGGAATATCCGGGATTAGTACCAAAAAATGTCCAGCGATACCCGCTTTGCGCAAGAGAACCGGCAAGCAAATCTCCTATAACCTGAGCATTTTCTATTTCTATAAGCGCAAGCATATCAGGGCCGCCCTCTACCATCTGATTTATGGCGCCGGCAATCGCTGTGAGCCGAGTTTGATACTTCTCTTTATTCCAACCGGCATCGCTTGAATACTCCTTGTATTCATTTCCCCGCTCTTCACCGTCAAATAAAGCCTGAACATTCCAGCTAGCAATGGTCAAAGCCTGTGCGCCCGCCGTTTGTTCCCCGTTTCTCTTCCCGTCGCAGCTTGCGATGCAAACCGCCAAAAGAAATACAACCGATAATTTCATATAACCTCCATCGTTCTAAAAGAAAAAAAACCGCTCTCCCTCATTGCGCAAAAAAGAGCGGCCTTTTTATATCTTCTAGCTACTTACGGAATAAAATTGCCATATTGCTTTAGTCGAAACGGATTTTTTTTCTAAAATATGCAAGATTTTTTTTATAATCGGCGGCGGCATCGGTTGATTGCCTCTTGCGCTCCAGGATAGTTCGGGTCGAACTTAAGCACCTGCTCATAGGCGGCAATGGCATCGGAATAACGCGCATTAGCCTCCCGTGCCACTCCAAGCCGATACCACCACAAAGTAACGCCGGGACGGAGCTGCAGAGCGGTTAAATAGGCAATATCGGCTTTCAAATACTGCCTTTGAAGCCGGAATATGTCGCCCATAAAAAAATAGGCGGTTGCGGCGCTCTCACCCTGCAAAGAATTGTTCACATAGTGCTGCATATACCGCAGGGATTGCCTGTAGTCATCAAGATAAAAATAAGCTTCGCCCATAATCTCAAACAACCGGTACTCATAAACAAAGAGTTTCAAACCCTGCTCAGCCCACACTATGACTTCACGATATTTTTTTTGCCGCTGAAGGCTCCATGCAAGTATTGTGTAAGAATCGCTTGTGGCGGCATTGCGATCAATTTCCTCCGTACACAAACGGATGGCCTCGCCATAATACCGGTTGGCCATAGCCATATTACCCGCCGATTCTTCTGCACGTCCATTACGGTAATTTTGCATGGCGTTTTCCGAACCTGAGATTTGTGCATAAGCTGGAATACTTAATATGACAAGAATAACATACCACATGTGTATCACAAGAACAAACGATACAGCACCGCCGCCGATTTTTCAAGTAGGCCAAATACACCTCAAGCTGCCCTCAACAAAGCCCCTTTCTTCCGTGTTGATGAGGTGTTACCTTCCGCCAGCGTCTCATTCGTATTTTGAAATACTCTGTTTCTGAACATGAATGAGGCATTACCTTTTGTCAATGAGATATTACCGGGTGTTGATGAGATGTCCTTTTGTTTGTCTTAGGGGCATACCTTCTTCAAAGATTTGGAGGAAAGGAAGAGTGCTACATAGAGAGAGGCATCTTTGTCTTTTTATAGATGCCGAATGCCGGTCGTTTCTTTTTTTCCTCTTGCAGTACTTAACATAATCCGATATAGTTATAACACTATATTTTTATGGAGGATAAGGTGAAGAAAGTCTGTTTTTTAACAGTCGTTATGGTTGCTTTGGTATCGGCTATACCGGTTTTTGCACAAGATGCAGGTGCAAGAAAGTCCGATGTCTACTATGTTAATGTTCCTATTGAGAAGATTTACCCCTATAGTAAGGGGTATGTAGTGGCATACCGGGATAATATTGATGATGTGCTTTACACGTATTTGCCGTATGAATGGTTTTTTACCATCGGCGGAAGGGGTGATATTATCTCCTTGGGTTCAGGTACTTCATGGCCATATTTGACCGTTTTTTACAAGGCGGGGACATTCAACCATGTAAGGCTTTATATCCGCCCAGAAGCGAATCATCCTTCATGGGGCAGTATAATCAATGAAGTTAATCTTGATGAGCATTTTGACCCTGAAGCGGAAGACTTGAAACTGTATTTTGATCGTCCGCTTGAGTAGTCTTGAGGTAAACCTATGCACAAGCCGGTAATGGTTCCACATGAACTTATTTCTTTTATCGAAGAGGGAGATAAATTTATCATCGTGGGACATCAAGAGCCGGATGGTGATAGTGTGGGAAGTCAGATAGTACTAGGGAAGGCGCTAAACCGTCTTGGTAAACAAATTTTGCTTTGTTCCGCCGGACCTTTCTCAAGAACAGAGATTAGCTGCTATCAGAACCAGTTTACTTCCTCTATCAGTGATCTTGACCGGTACGGCGCGCGGCTTATTATAGTTGATTGTTCAATCCTCTCCCGTACCGGTCTTGCATCTTTGCTTGCAGGATTACCTACCGCGATTATTGACCACCATGAACCCGGTAGTTATGCCGATAATAGCAGCGTCTTATCACCGGTCTTTATTGACCCGCAAGCCCCTTCCGTAACTTTTATGATCTTTTCTTTAATTAAAGCTCTAGGGGTAAGCTTGAATGCCGAAGAAGCGGAGTTGTTATTGTTTGGTTTATGCACCGACAGCGGCTTTTTCCGCCATACTACAGACAATGACGCCGCCACCTTTGAGCACACGGCAGAACTTATTCGTAACGGCGCTAGTCCACAGAGGGTTTTTAAGGCAATTAACGGGGGAAAAACGTTTAATTCCCTCGTCTTCCTTGGGACTCTGCTTTCTAATGCCCGTTCTTATTTTTCCGGAAAACTCATTGTAACTCACGAAACACAAGAAGAAACGCACCGATTTGGACTTGAAAGCCGAGATTCAGACACTTTGTACCAATTATTACAATCAATAGCTACTGTTGATGCAGTAGTAGTTATTAGGCAGGAAACACCTCAAAATTGTACCATTGGATTTCGCTCTCAGGGAACGGTTGATGTATCGAAAATTGCTGAGCAGTTTGGCGGCGGGGGACATGCAAACGCTGCCGGCGCAAGTATACCGGGTACCATTGACGAGGTCTGGGACAAACTCCATCCATTCTTTGAACAAATTTTAGCGCCGTCATAAGCACGGCACTATTTATTCAATCCTTTTTATTGTATCTATTCAGACTAATGCCGACAATTTTTCACGGATAAAGGCGCTTTTTTCTTTCAAGTTTATAGCACCGGTTGCCAATATTACGGCATTGGGTGCTTTAGGATCGACTTTGATCGTTCCCTTCGAGTCTTTTATCAGTTGGAGTAAACGGTCTATATTAACAAGGGCGAGTTTGGCAAATTCCACCCGCACAAAGCCCGAGCGCTCACGCAACGAAGAAACGGCAAGCTCCCGACAGATGATGCGTATTTCTGCAAGTGATAAGAGCGACAAGACTTCTTCCGGCATAGGACCAAAGCGATCGAGCAACTCTGCGTACACAAGCCTTACCTCTGCTTTTTCCCGAATACCGGCTATTTTTTTGTAGACATCCATTTTTTCTTGCATTGAATCAATGTAATTGTCTGGAATGAAACCGGAATATTCTAATTCCAGAAGGCTTTCGGTTTCAGCTTCATAGTGGTCATCTTCGAGCTTACGAACAGCTTCATCTAAAAGACGGACGTAAAGATCGAATCCTATTGAATATATGTCGCCGGATTGTTCTCTGCCCAATAAATTACCGGCGCCTCGTATTTCCATATCTTTCAAAGCTATCTTAAAACCCGATCCTAAATCGGTAAAATCTGAAATAACTTGCAGGCGTTTCATTGCAAGTTCCGATATGTTTCTGTGATCCGGATAAAAAAGATATGCAAATGCGACACGGTCAGAACGACCGACTCTGCCTCGCAACTGGTATAGTTGGGAGACGCCGTACAAGTCGGCGCGGTCTATAATAATGGTATTGACATTGGGAATATCTATACCATTTTCGATAATAGTCGTTGAAACAAGTACATGAAAACTGCCATGGACAAACCGGTGCATCACATTCTCAAGCTCTTGTGCAGACATCCGTCCATGAGCCGTCTCTATAAGTACTTCAGGCACGAGTCGTTCCAGATCAAGGCGTATCTTATCAAGACTTTCTATCCGGTTATGTAAAAAAAAGACCTGTCCCCCGCGTTTTACCTCACGCCGGATGGCAGAGGCAATTTGCTCCGAGTTGTATTCGGCGACTACAGTTTCAATGGGATGGCGGTTCTGCGGCGCCGTGTTCAGCAGACTCATATCACGTATTTTCAATAAACTTATGTGCAGCGTACGAGGAATAGGCGTGGCGCTTAACGTGAGACAGTCTATGTTGTGCTTCATCTCTTTGAGCTTCTCTTTGTCTTTAACACCGAAACGCTGTTCCTCATCAATAACCATAAGCCCCATGTGTTTGAACTGTACATCTTTTTGAAGAAGCCTGTGTGTGCCGACCACCAGATCAATCTCACCGCGCAGGAGGGCGGCCAGTGTTTTTTTAATGACCGATTTATCTACCAAGCGTGAAAGCATGGCTACTCGTACTGGGAACTGGGCAAAACGTTCAATAAAAGTCTCGTAGTGTTGTTCGGCTAGTATAGTTGTCGGTGCAAGAAAGACAACCTGCGTTCCAGCCATAATAGCCTTAAAACAGGCGCGCAGCGCTACTTCAGTCTTACCATAGCCGACATCTCCGCAGATCAACCGGTCCATAGGATACGGACTTTCCATATCAGCCTTAATTTCCTCTACGCACCGGATCTGATCCTCTGTTTCTTCAAAAGGGAAGGAAGCTTCAAACATAGCTTGCCATTCCGTATCCGGACCAAAGGCAAATCCCGTTGAAGCTTTTCGTCTGGAATACAAAGCAAGAAGTTTTCCCGCAAGATCCTCCACAGCTTTCTTAACACGGTTCTTCCTGATTTCCCAGCTTTTAGAACCAAGCCAATCCAAAGGCGGATCGTTCCCTTCATTACCAATATAACGCTGAATTAAATTTACCTGTTCTATAGGAACAAAGATCGTTTCTCCACCGGCGTATTCAAGCTTTATATAATCTCGTTCATGCCCCAAAGCTTTTATTCGGTCTATGCCCTTAAACCTGCCTATGCCGTAGTTAAGGTGTACAATGAAATCCTCAGGATTAAGATCAACAAAGGTATCGATCGCCGCACTGCGTACAGTTTTTAGCGAGTTCGGGCGGTTTATCTTTTTGCCGAAGATCTCATGCTCCTGTATAACACGGAGCTTTAATTCATTCAGGATAAAACCGGATTGTATGGCAAGCAACAGCACTGTAACCGCACTATGCTTGAACAGAGTGTGCATACGTTCAATCTGCACCTCAGAATCAACGGTTACTACAATGTTCCAGCCTTGCTCTATAAGAGCAGTAATCTCTTCTTTATAAAACCTAATATTACCAAAAAAACTCTGCGGCGCTTCTGCTGCAATCCGGTAGCTGTGACTGCTTTGAGAAAAATTCCCGAAGGAAATACTGCGCACCGCCTGCTGTTTGAGATGCTCAAAATCCAAAAGCAACAAAGCCGGAGGAGGCAGCTCCCATTGTGGGTCTTTTTTGTGATACAGATTGGTATATTCACTCATGAGCGCTTCCGGCAGCCTTTCAAGACTCTCACTGTTAAAAAAAATTACAATCCCGCAACTGTCCTGATAGTCAAGCACGGATGAAGGCTTCTCAAAAGCAAGAGAAAAGAACATCTCTTCAGCCCCAACCTTCTTGTGTTCAATGAGCTGTTCAATAATTCGTGCTGCGCCGGTAGGGAATTGCGGCATCTTCTCAAGATTTTCCTGCAATTTCAGAATCAGCTCATCGCTCCAGATGACTTCTTTTTGTGGACATATACACAAAGAGGTAACGGTCTCTACACTTGCCTGATTAACCGGATCAAAACGTTTGATCGCCGCTATCCTATCGAAATCAAAAAGCAGTCGGTAACTTTCATTGTCATTGATACACAGGTCAAGCACTTCCCCACGCATGGCAAATTCTCCACGCATCTGCACCCGTGGCACACGAGTATACCCGTATGCACTGAGTTTTTCTATTATAACAACGGGATCAAAACCACTACCGGTATGTATAGTAAAAAGAAGGCTTCTAAAATAGGAGAGCGGCGGAAGCGGCGTCAGAAAGGCCCGGATCGACATGATGATCACGATCTTTTTACCGGAGACTAAAGCTGTAAGCGCCAAAACCCGCTCATTAAACACGGTGGAAAGAGAGGAGCGGTCGGTATAATTGAGCATTCCCCACCACGGAAAAAAGAGAGTCGGTATACCGAAAGCTTGCAGATCGCTCTTAAGCGCCTGCCCGGCTGCCTCATGAGGCACAACCGCAATTATAGGGGCCTGTGCTTCTTGGTGAAAGAGAGCTGTCAACACTGAAGGTAGCGAACTATCCGGTACTTCAATGCTCATTGGGAAAGATTCTTGTTGGATTGCTTTTCTTACAGCAGCCACTGAAGGAGAATTGGCTACCGTCTGTAAGAATATTTGTTGCTGATTCAATATCTTTTTTTCTTCCAGATTTTTTCAATACAACGCCGGCCTACAAGTTACTTGTAGTACCGGCGTCTCAATTTGAACGGTAATAGTTATACTCCTACCACCTCACTCACTTCAGGAACCTGTTGACGCACGAATTGTTCTATGCCTCGTTTGAGAGTCATCTGCGCCATAGGGCAGCCGCCACAGGCGCCTTTTAATTTAATGGAAAGAACTCCGTTATCCTCTGCATACGATACGAACTCAACATCTCCACCATCGGCTTGAAGCGAAGGGCGAACAGTGTCAAGTGCATCTTTTATCTGTTCAATAATACTCATATAAACTCCTTATCAATAAGGATACAGAAAAAAACCATTAAAAGCAAGTCTTTGGCAGGCCAGCAACCACAGGCTACTTCAAAGTTCTCGGCGCAAAAGGACACATGTCTCACGGCTAAAGCTCGCAGGCTAAGTTCACGAATCAGATATTCCAACCTGCTTTCCATAATTTCGGGCTTGGCATTCTATCCAAAACCTTTATCAATGCTGTTCTTGCTAGAAAGCGGCTATCGGACATGAGCTATCCTGTGGATAAGGGAGATGGGCGGCCCGTATCTTACAGGCATAATGGACTTGAGGGATAGGAAAATAAGCAATAGTTAAGAATTACGGGAAAATTCGGTTGATAGTAATTATTTTTACGCAGGATGTATTATCAAAATACCTTGACAGTTACCTCTAAATTAGAGTAAAATCTTTTTAATTAAGGTAAGGTGCTTTTTGTTGATTAGGGCTTTGCACAGTAATTTTTGCGAAAATTATGTCGCTTCAGTCTTCTCTATCTCACATAGTGTTTCCAATCCCTTTTCATTACTATCTTTGCATCCGTTCTTTTTCTATAAGAGAAAAAGTGGAGTCACCCGTGGTTAGCGGGCGTGAATAACGGCGTGCCCGGTCGCCCGAACTATAAAGGTTCTATCCGGGTGAAGGAATTTTCTTAAGATGGCCAAGAAACTGTATATCGGTAATCTTTCTTACAACACAACTGAAGATGGTCTTCGTAATCTATTTGGGCAGTTTGGCTCTGTCGTCTCTACTAAGATCATTATCGATCGTGAAACCGGCAATTCAAAAGGGTTTGGATTTATTGAAATGGGGACAGACGAAGAGGCAAATGCTGCAATCACAGGTACCAATGGGCGCGAATTTGATGGACGGCAGCTGCGCGTAAATGAGGCAATGGATAAGCCGCGTCGTGACCGAGGTTATGGCGGCGGTAATAGCTGGTAGTTCAAGATTTTCCAGAGGAGGCGTAAACCTCCTCTCCTGTTAATTGTACTACTGCCAAGTAGAAAACCTATGTTAAGATTATATTTATTGTTTTTAACATTATTGATTAGTATTGAAGTTTCCGCTCTTGATCTGCCAACCCGTAAAATAGAAGATGATTCTTCTTTAAGAATAACCATACTCAACTCATGGCTTACCGGAAAAATCGATCAAGTATTAGCTCAAAAGCCGGTTACTTATACATTAAGTGGCGGCGGACGGGTACAAGTACGAGCAGAAGCCGGTACTAACACGGTACGGATTATTTTAGCACGAGAACGGAACGGTTCTTACCCCGGTTGGGTGCAAGGTTCATGGATTTTAAGTCGGCGCCGAAATTCCGGAACGATTGAACACATTACCGTATTTCTCCGCAGCGATCCGAATCTTTATGTACGCTTTAGACCGTTTAATACAGATAAATGTGTTATGGATGTACTGGTCTACGGTGCGTATCTTCTACAGAATTTGACTCTACCGTTTTCTATAGAACGTCTCATGGTACTTCCGGTAGAAGAAGTGCTGGCTGCGGCAAAGACACAATTTCCAAGACGTTATTTTGAATCAGAGCCGGCATTGTACCGTGATCTCCGTGTTTTTATAAGTCAAGTGCGGAGCAGGCTTCCTGAAGTACAATTCGGTGATGATGGCGCTATTGATGCTTCCGGTCGTTATGTTTTTATTAACGATCTACGCCCTCAGGAAGGCGATGGAGGCCTCAACTGTTCTGGTTTTGCTAAATGGCTTGTCGATGGTATATTACGTCCTTTCACGGGAACACGTTTATCTATTCCGCCTCTTAAAAAGCCGTTTGGAGAGCGCGGCAACTCAACTACAGATGCTTTTGAACGACTTCGCGATCCATTTTTTGGACTAGATTGGACACGAAATCTTGCATCCATTGCTAATGCAACCATTCTTTCATATCAAGATATAGGGCAGCTTTCGGAGATAGAGGTGCAAAAATGCCCTTTCACTAAGCTGACGGCTAGTTCCGGTAATGACGGTATCCGCTCCTACCCTAACTATTTGAAAGATGCCGGTTTCAGTTTTGATGGAATAGAGCCACTTTTGTATACCCTTGCTGTTGATGAACCGGGTTATGTTTATTTAAGCTCGGTTAACAATGACGGCGGCAGCCCTTCTATGCGGACACATTTTCATGTGGCAGCTCTTGTCCCTTATTTTGATGAAGAGGGTGATTTTCATGTTACGGTTTTTGAAAGTGCTGAGGAAACTTCATTCAATACTTTCAAAAAGCGGTATCCCGGTCATTTTTTTAACTTGGTGCGAATTCCGGTAGAAGGCTTGTTTGATCCATGAATTCAAAAATGATAATAAAAACTAATAATTAGAATGCTTATCCTATACAAAAGCCGGAGCAACCTACAGGGCGTGTACCAAACAATGAAAGAAAATGCACCTGATTTTAGTGCAATGAATTAGTTGCAGACGGTTAATTTTAAGGAGGAAATATGCCTATTAAAGGAACGCAAACCGAGAAGAATCTTCTAATCGCCTTTGCCGGCGAGTCGCAAGCGCGTAATCGTTATACGTATTATGCAGGTACGGCAAAAAAAGAAGGTTTTATACAGATTCAAGCTGTATTTATCGAAACAGCAGAACAGGAAAAAGAACATGCCAAAAGGCTTTTCAAGTTGCTTGAAGGCGGTGAACTTTCCATAACCGAGACTTTCCCGGCAGGTAAAATCGGCAGCACATCAGAAAATCTTGCGGCGGCAAATACCGGAGAGAATCATGAATGGCAGGTTATGTACCCCGCTTTTGCCAAAACCGCCGCTGAAGAGGGTTTCCCGGTTATTGCGGCAGTTTTTAATGCAATAGCTCTAGCCGAGAAACAACATGCTAAACAATTCGCTGCTCTCAAAGCACGGCTTGATGATGGAACTACTTTTAAGCGGGATAAGCCGGTTCTTTGGCGCTGCCGGAATTGTGGTTGTATAATTGAGGGAACAGCAGCACCGGGCGCTTGTCCTGCCTGCGCTCATCCACAGTCCTATTTTGAAGTTTTACTGGAAGAACATATCTTCTAGATTAGGAGGAATAAAATGCAGAAATATATGTGCAATGTATGCGGTTATGTATACGATCCGGCAGTCGAGGGCGTCCCCTTTGAAGACTTGCCTGATGATTGGGCTTGTCCGCTTTGCGGTGTAGGGAAAGACCAATTTTCCCCGACCACATAAATTATGATACCGCGGGAAGATTTTATTTGGACCATAGGGTATGACGGAGCTGCCGCTGTAGTGGATGGTCAAGCAAAACGGCGGTATGGTTCTCTTTCAACGGTGCAGTTGGCGGAAAAAGGATTATTTCGGGCTGCTTATGCGGCGGCGGTGTATAGCCGCGCTCCCCAAGACATGCTTGCGGTAGTAGAAGCTTATAATAAGGCCGCCGGTACGACCTATACAGTATCATCGCCTCTGGAGCGACTTTTCGGCGTATTTCCGGTGGATGTTAAGCGGACTATACTTCTATAAAAAGATAAGCAGTCCATATAAAAAAGAAAA
>JAITAM010000052.1 GCA_031284085.1 Spirochaetaceae bacterium | reverse complement strand
AGGCAAAAAGCCGTACTCCATTCCCGATACAACAACCTCTGAAACAGCCTGCGGCTGCTTTGAAACCCGCTGGCGGGCTGCTATTTTCGGGAAACAGCCGTCTTCCTATTATAAGAATGTCTTTTACCGATATGCGAAAGGCAGCGGACAACTGCGGGGAAATGTGCGGACGGCTTGAACATATTCTCTATTTCTGTATCACAGGCGGGGAGCAAATTTTATATAAAAGCGGCTCATTTGGTGCGGCTCTTGAAAAGAGTCCGTGTATTCGCAATGACGGAATGAGAGCAGAACATCCAATCGTAAAAAGAGAAGACGGCAATTATGGTTCTATCCCCGTTTTTTGCTACCCCAGAGCTGGAGGCAAACTTTGAGAGAGATGCGGTACTCTCCGCTAAGAGATGAAGTACTCTTAGCCGAGAGATGAAGTACTCTTAGCCGAGAGATGAAGTACTCTTAGCCGAGAGATGAAGTACTCTTAGCCAAGAGATGAAGTACTCTCCGCCGAGAGATGAAGTACTCTTAGCCAAGAGATGCGGTACTCTCCACCAAGAGATGCGGTACTCTCCACCAAGAGATGCGGTACTCTCCGCTAAGAGATGCGGTACTCTTTTCCGAGAGATGCGGTACTCTTCGCCGAGAGATGCGGTACTCTTCGCCGAGAGATGCGGTACTCTTTTCCGAGAGATGCGGTACTCTCCGCCGAGAGATGCGGTACTCTCCGCCGAGAGATGCGGATCATTTTGGAATCTTTTCTCGATCCTAATGCCTTAAACACCCGCTCCAGCATACCCTTTTGCGCCCAACGGTTTAAGCGGACATGGATTATATGTCAGTTTCTCCAAAGTTTCCCAAAGTTTTAGGCAAAGTCCGCCGCTTACAAGCATCTTCGCAGCGATAGATGAGAGCGTTAAGCAGAAGGGATTGTCTGCCTTTAGCGCTCATTTGTTCTGTGTAAGCAGCCGTCTGCTCCGCTTGGGATGCCGGCGCAGGGAACGTTGACTGCAGCTATCGAGACGGTATATGCCGAAATAAAGCTATGCGTGTATTTTTATTTATATGGTTTCTTTTGAATGTGGTTCTGTGTCCTGCTGAACAATTCCTGTACAAACATCGTGCCGGCGATACCTACCGAATACTTTCAACCGTGCATGAAGATGTATACCTCAATCGGCGTTTGGCTTACAGCGGCGATATACTAAACCGCATTGCCGCAAAGGTAACGAAAGTGCAGGAAGAGCGCGGTTATCATGAAGTCGTGTTTCAAACGGCAGAACGAGTGGACGATGCGCAGGGAGTTCGGTTCCAATTCGATCATGAATACTACTCTGAATTCGATCGGGACAAGTATGGGCGTATAAACATAGATAAAAGTTACTTTATGCCGGTCGTTCGCAATGTGCCTGTCTTTCCCAACCGCGATCTCAAAGTAGGTGAGCGCTGGAATGCGCAAGGGCATGAGATGCACGATTTTCGTGAAAGCTTCGGCATAGCAGAGCCTTACCAAATACCCTTTGACGCCCATTACCAATTCCTTGGAGAAAAGAAGTGGAAAGAAAAGGCATATCCGACCTTTTCCGTGTCTTACCGTATTTTTTACGAGCCGCCGCAGGTGAGCGGGACTGTGTATCCGCTTAGGATCATGGGGGCATCCGATCAAATCGTGTATTGGGACAGCGCTATAGGGCAGCCGGTTAGTTACACAGAGGAGTTTCGCATGGTTTTTGAATTATCCGATGGGACGGTCATTGAATACAGAGGCACAGCACAGGCGCAGGTGATTGAATCGGAGATCATGGACAAAGAGCAGCTCGTTTCCGATATTAGCACGGAACTGGACAGGCTGGGTCTAGAAGCGGAAGTTACGATGGTTGAAGGGGGCATAAAGATAAACCTTGAAAACATTCAATTTAGGGCTGATCGTGCGGTTTTTTTGCCGGGCGAGGAGAAGAAGTTGGAGCAGATCGGTCGTATTCTCAGTCTTTATGCGGATCGGGATATTTTGATAGAAGGGCATACGGCCTACTCAGGAAGCGAGGAGAGTCAACTGTCTCTTTCTCAAGAGAGGGCGGATGCGGTTGCGGATTACATGATTAAAAATCAGATACGTTCTTCCGAGCGGATCATAACGAAAGGCTACGGGGCGTCTCGTCCTATTGCTGACAACAACACCGAGGCGGGCAAGCAGAAAAACCGCCGTGTAGAGATAACCATACTAGAGAATTAGAGGTCTGACCTGTTTCCGAGCCTGAACGTTCGCTGTTGTATCAAAGGCAGCGTACGACTATGGCTCTGAACCGAAGCGGCAAAAAAAAGAGGCGCTTCAAGCGCCGTATACAGTATCCCTCTGCCTACGCCGCTCTAAGCGCCAATTCCCTGCCTCTCAAGACTAAAGAGCTCAAATCTTACACAAAAATGGAGTATGCTTTGAAAAAAGGAGCGCCACTATTGCTTCTGAAAAAACAGGGAACAGCATTAACTGTAGCGAAAATAAGAAACGATTGTCAAGTAGGTGTAGACAAAAAAGATATATTTTTTTGTCTGCCGAGAACGTAGCCATAAGCCTACTTTAACAGTCTAAAAGGGCGATCGGCTTTCACTTCTAAAAGCGATACAAAAGCACTAGCCGCCGAGGTAGGCGCTTCTTACTGAATCATCATGCAGAAGAGTAGCCGCCTTATCGGTGCGGACTATTTCACCGGTTTCAAGAATGTAGGCGCGGGAAGCAAGGCTTAAAGCTTTGAAGGCGTTTTGTTCTACCAAGAGTATCGTCGTGCCGGACTCGTTTATCCGTTTGATAATGGCGAAGATTTCATCGACAAGTATGGGAGCAAGCCCCATGGAAGGTTCATCCATAAGCAAGAGCCGTGGACGAGCCATAAGAGCGCGGCCTATGGCAAGCATCTGCTGTTCGCCGCCCGACAAAGTACCCGCTATTTGGCGGCTTCGCTCTTTGAGGCGCGGGAAGAAGTCAAACACGGTTTTCATGTCTTCTTTGATACCCACACGGTCGGTTCTTGTATAAGCGCCCATTTCGAGGTTATCCTGCACGATCAGGTTTGCAAAGAGACGCCGCCCTTCAGGGACTTGTACCAAGCCGTGTTTTACAATGCGGTCCGGCGCACTATCGGAAATATCGACGCCGTCAAAAACGACCTGTCCGGCGCTTTTTTTTATAATATTGGATAGGGCGTGCAGTGTGGTGGTCTTGCCTGCGCCGTTTGAGCCTATTAAGGTGATGATCTCTCCTTGTTTTACATCAAAGGAAATACCGTGCAAGGCTTTAATTGCACCGTATTGTACCGTCAGGTTGTTTACTGTAAGCATTTTATTTCTCCGGAAGAGGCACAGGAAGCGGCTGCGTCTGGTGATTATAATCCTCACGCTGCCGTTTCCATATCATAATACGCACGCGAGATGGCCGCGGCAGACAAAGACAGTCCTCACGCCGCCGCTTCCTCACCAAGATAGGCTTTAATCACAGCTGGGTTGGAGCGGATCTCGGAAGGGCTCCCCTCTGCGATGATGCGCCCGTAGTCAAGGACGATGATCCGTTCACAAATACCCATAACGAGGCGCATATCATGTTCGATTAAGAGTATGGTGAGTTTGAACTGCTCGCGGATATGGTGGATAAGTTTCATAAGTTCTTCGGTTTCCTGAGGGTTCATGCCGGCGGCAGGCTCGTCAAGCAAAAGCAAGAGGGGTTTTGTGGCTAAGGCTCTGGCAATTTCTAGTTTCCTCTGTTCCCCATAAGGCAGATTCCGCGCAAGCTCATGTTTCTTATGGTTAATGTTGAAGAGGGAAAGTAAATTTTCGGTTTGCGCTCTCATACGTTCTTCGTCCGCGTAGAACTTTTTAAGCCTGAAAAGCACTTCAAGAGGGTTGACCGTGCGGCTTGTATGCAAAGCGATCCGGACGTTATCTTCAACAGTCAAATTACCGAAAAGCCGAATATTTTGGAATGTTCTTGATACACCAATTCTGTTGAGCAGCGCCGGATCCATAGCGCCGGCATTGTGGATAGTACCGTGTCGGTCCTTAACCGTGATTTCGCCGCTTGTCGGCGTATAGATACCGGAGAGCATGTTAAAGACCGTTGTCTTACCCGCACCGTTAGGACCGATAAGACCTACCAACTCCCCCTGATGCAATCTGCATGAAAAGTCGCTTACAGCTTTAAGTCCTCCAAAGACTATAGAAATATCTGTTGAATGTAACAACAGTTCCATAAAAACTCCTTAGACGTATTGATTCGCAGCGGATTTTACGGCAAAGCACTATAAAAAGCCGCGGTGATTAGAATGTGGATTGATTATTCACGTCCGCTTTTTGTCAGCCGTTTTTCTCCGGTGCAGAACCTTAGAAAGCTTATCTAAAAGACTGACAAACGACAACTCCTTCATACCGAGGAGCCCCTGCGGACGGAAGAGCATAACAAAAATGAGGATGAGCGGGTAAAAAAGGAGTCTGTAATCGCGGAGAAATCGAAGGAATTCTTGCAAATAGGTTAAAATATAGGCCGCTAAAATAGAGCCGGTCATTGACCCCATACCGCCAAGCACCACATAAATAAGGTAATCTATACTTTTATTAAAAGACGCAATATCTGGCTTAACAAAGCTGACAACCATAGCGTACAAAGCGCCGCCTATACCGGCTATAAAGCTGGCAATAACAAAGCCTATCATTTTATACCGGAAAATGCCTATGCCCGAAGCATTTGCGGCAACTTCATCTTCACGGACCGCCAATATTGCCCGCCCGTACGTTGAGCGAAGAAAATTCTGCAAGAGAATAACTATGATAACGAGGGAAGATGTAACAACAAAGAAGGATAGATTCGGATAGAGAGCCAATATCGTCGTGAAGCGCCGTCCATTTGCCCCGCCGGTAATTACTTTCAAGTTGGTCAAGATGACACGGATAATCTCGCCAAAGCCCAAAGTAACGATGGCAAGATAATCACCAGTTAATTTGAGTGTAGGGAAGCCTATGATAAAGCCTACAACTGCACTGAGGAGACCTGCGAAAATAGTACTAATCGGAAGGGGAAGCCCTATATCCATAGTAAGAAAAATCGTTGCATAAGCGCCTATTGCCATAAAACCGGCTTGTCCTATGGACAACTGTCCTGTAATACCGGTTATAGTGTTTACACTGATGGCAAGCAGAGCATTAACGCCGCTGATCGTGATAATCTGAGCAATATAGGCGTCGATTATGCCCAGTGTAATAAGCACGGTTGGCAC
>JAITAM010000188.1 GCA_031284085.1 Spirochaetaceae bacterium | reverse complement strand
ACCAATACCGAAACATTAAAACAGGCTGGCCTGTGTCCCTTGTCCCGCTTCCTGCAGGCAAAAAGCCGTACGTCCGCCCTTGATACCAATACCGAAACATTAAAACAGGCTGGCCTGTTGCATAGTTAAAGACGGCTATGTATACTTACTTTATGTTTGATAAACTTACTGAAAAATTATCCAACGCCTTCCGTGTCATTGCCGGAAAAGCAACGATTAACGAAAAAAATATTGATGAGGCTGTTGAAACTATCAAAATGGCCTTCCTTGAGGCGGATGTAAACTTACGCGTGGTTCGCCGCTTCATCAATGCAACGATAGAAGAGGCAAAAGGCGAAAAAGTCCTGAAGGCTGTTGATCCCGGACAACAGTTTATAAAAATTGTCCACGACAAGCTCGTCGCTTTTCTAGGCGACGAGCAACAGGACCTCAAGCTTAAAGGGCCGGACACCGCCTCCGCAATTCTCATGCTTGGATTGCAAGGTTCAGGCAAGACCACAACTTCTGCAAAGTTGGCGTTGCGGTTAAAACAAGAAGGCAGGCGCCCTTTGTTGGTGGCCTGCGACTTGCTAAGGCCTGCCGCTGTAGAACAACTGGCTTTACTGGGAACGCAAATCGGTATTCCAGTTTACCGTGCGCCGGACAACGAAAAAGACGCTACCGTCGTCTATAAAGCCGCCTTGCGCTGGGCAAAGCAAAATATGATTGATACTTTGATCGTAGATACAACAGGGCGGCTTCAGATTGACCAGCCAATGATGGAAGAACTTGTCCGGCTTAAAGCGCTTGTTAATCCTGATGAGATGCTGCTTGTAGCCGATTCTATGACCGGGCAATCTGCGGTTGATATTGCCAAGACTTTTGATGAGCAGATCGGGCTTACCGGTGTGATTTTAACAAAGTTTGACTCTGATACCCGCGGCGGCGCGGCTTTGTCCCTTAAAACAATTACCGGAAAACCCATTAAATTTATTGGTACCGGCGAAAAACCCACAGACCTTGAGCCGTTCCGTCCTGAACGCCTTGCAGGCCGTATTCTGGGCATGGGGGATGTCGTTAGTCTGGTTGAAAAAGCGCAAGCGGTCATAGACCAAAAAGAGGCGGCTTCTCTTCAAAAGAAGATAGAAAAGGAAGCTTTTACCCTTGAAGACTGGCTCTCTCAAATCCGATCGGTTAAGAAAATGGGGTCATTAAAAGCTATGGTCGATATGATTCCCGGTATAGCAGGCCAATTCAGTGAAGACGACTTGGATATAGCGGAGCTAAACCGCTGCGAGGCTATTCTTTCGTCAATGACAAAAAAAGAGCGGGCTAATCACCTTATTATTGGTCCAAGCCGGCGCAGCCGTATTGCCCGCGGTTCTGGGGCTTCAGTGGCGGAAGTAGCGCGGCTCATCAAGAAGTTTGAAAAGATGCGCTCTGATCTGAAAAAAGCTGTAAAGATAGGCAAGAATCAAAAAACAGCGCAAAGTATGCTCGCACAGTTACAAAGGCGGCGCTAAGAGGCGCGGTCTGAGTGAGCAGTATGAAAATACCCGCAATGCTTCTTATGCTCTTAGCTTTTAGCGCTTGTTCCTTAAAGAACACTGCTACTATTAACAGAGAAGAGCTTTTTAGGTTGGATATTGGCAGAATGGAAGACCAGATTGCGCTTTATAACCTTGAAGAGGATGCAGGAGTATTTCCGGCGCAGGTGGCTATGAGTGATGGGCTTGTTTATCTCAGCGATGCCAAGGGGCAAAAAATGCTTAGGTATAATTCCTATGGCGATCTTCTTTTTATGATCTACAATGATATGACTAATCCGGCGCCGCTTACGGCACGGGAGAAATCAGATACAAAGACCATAACGCGCTGGTCTTGGACCTATCCGTTTATTAAACCCGGCCATATTGCAGTCGATGACCGTAAACACATCTACATTGAAGACCGATACCCGATTGATCGCTACGGTATTGATCCTGAAAGTAATGCTGTTTTGGATGGAGTTATACTGCATTTTGATGAAGAGGGGAACTTTGTTGAATACCTTGGGCAAGAGGGTTTAGGAGGCCGTCCGTTTCCTCGCATAGTTAATCTGTACACATCGATCAATAATGAGCTGGCCGTTATCTGCTATCTTCCTACCGGCTGGAATATCTATTGGTATTCTCCTGATGGATTACTCCGCTATCTTATAAAACTTGGGAGCGATGCTGTGCCGGTAACAGACGATCGCGATATGGTTTTTGCCTCTCTTGATTCTTTTGCTGTAGCGCCTGATGCACGAAAAGTGTACATCCTCGTCAATTATTATCGTAATGCTTTCGATGAATCAACGAATACTAAAACCGGAACAGAGCCGGACAGCGCCTGTATATGGATTATGGATGTGGAAACCGGTATGTATACGCAAACTGTTGAAGTGCCGTTCTATGAAAAAACCATTACACAAAATAAGCAGCGCAGCAGCGAGAAAATGTTCTATTCACTTATGGGAGCAGCGCAGTCAAACCGTCTTTTTTTATCGTTTCCTGAAGAGCAGGGCTATGCACTCATGATTCTATCTTTGGACTCCTATGAGCAAAAACACAGCTTTATTCAGGTCTATGATGATGAGATGCAATTTCAAGTTTTTACTGTTTCTCCTGAAGGTATAATTTCAGCTCTGCTGCTCAATGAGAGCATAGCTAAAATTGTATGGTGGCGATCAGATATGCTTTTTGAATCCGAGAATATACATTGGTGAAGATGATAAACGTAAAGTCTAAAACAAGTCCGGAAAGCGCCTAAGCTTTTGCATCCGGCATAAGGAGTTTATTTATGAAAAAACTTATTAGCACAGAAACCGCTAGAAAACTTGATACTAGCTTGGCTAAGTTATGGGGCTTGAATTCTTTTGCATTAGTCGAGACGGCAGGCCGCCTTTGTGCAAAAACTTTGATTGAGCATTTCCCATCTTTATTCACCGTCTCTCCGCGAATCGTAGTGCTTGCAGGAGCGGGGAATAACGGCGCAGATGCGATGGTCATGCTCCGTGAATTGATATTGGCCGGTAAGGTAAATAGCGAATCGGCGGTGCTTATAAATCGGCTTCCCAGCGAGACAGAAAACACCCCTCGAACAGCCAGCTTCTTAACCTTAACAAAGATGGCTGTGCCTAGCTTTATTTGGGATAAATCTGTCTTTAGGATTTTGAAAAACGCAGATATTATTATTGATGGTATTGTCGGTACCGGACTCAAAGGGTCAGTGCATGACACCTTAAAAGAAATGATCTCAATTACCGCAGACATGAAGAAGTTTGTTGTTTCAATAGACGTCCCCTCCGGTATTCATGAAGAGTGGAGTTCACATTCTCCTGTGCTACCTGCCAATCTCACTTTGGCTATAGAGCCGGTCAAGGTTATGCTCTATCAACAAGCTGTGCGGCATTTTACCGGAAAGATCATCACGGTAAGCGGCGTGTTCCCTGAGCCGCTTATTAACACACTGACGGGCAGTGAATTACTTTCTTGGGAAGATGTTCAAAAACGTATTAAAAAAATCATGCCGGACTCCTATAAATACGATCGCGGAGTGGTGGAAATTCATGCAGGAGCTTCCGGTACTACCGGCGCAGCCCGCATTGCAGCCCGCGGCGCACAAGTTGCCGGTGCAGGACTAGTGCGTACTATCGTTGATGACAGCCTGTATCCGGTATTGGCAAGTCCTGCGGATGGCATTATGGTCGTGCCGGCGTCAAACAATGAGAAGCGCTTTTCTCCTCATGCCATTCTATTAGGACCCGGTTGGGGAATAACACCGGATAGACAAGCCATAGTACAGCAAGCATTAGTCCAAGAAGAGGCGGGTCTTCCTCTTATTCTTGATGCTGATGGGCTTTTTCTGACTCGTTCGTATGTATTTCACGGGAACGCCATTCTTACACCGCATCTGGGTGAAGCATCGGTAGTTGCAGGGATACCGCGAGAAGAAATACTTGCGAACCCGGAGTATTTTGCGAAGAAACTTGCTTATGAAAAGAACGCTACGATCATTATCAAAGGCCATGTAATAGTAATAGCAGACTGCAAAGGGAGAGTAGCCTATCTTGACGGTATGTTACCGGTTTTGGCGGTTGGAGGCTCAGGCGACTTGCTTGCCGGCTTTTGCGCTGCTATTGCAGCCCGTATGTACCGAAACCACAGTTTTGACGGGTACACCGTTGCATGTGCTTCGGCGGCGCTACTTATTGCGGCAGGCTCTTCTGTTGGGAAACGTTTTGTTGATCCGCTTGAATTGGCAGATAGTGCTGCAAAGCTTGCCGGAGAAGCGTGGTTATAAGCCTTTTTTAGGTCGGCTAAACGGGGCGTATATTAGAAAGAGGCCGGCCTTTAGGCAAAGAGCTGTACGTCCGTTCTTGATACCTGTGCCGAAACTGTTGAAACAGGTTGCGGCATTGCATTGAGAGCGGACGTCCTTGCGTGTTAGGCACGCACTCGTCCATGTGTTAGGCAGACATTCGTCCACGTGTTAGGCAGACACTCGTCCACGTGTTAGGCAGACACTCGTCCACGTGTTAGGCAGACACTCGTCCGCGTGTTAGGCACGCACGCAGGGACGCGGCAGGTATGCGCTTTTATATGCGGTCGTTCACCAAGAGTGGTGGCGGCACTATTGACGCTACCAACTCGGTGCCAAATGGAAAGGTGGTATATGTAAACAGTTCCCCTGTTAAAGTGCGCAACAGCGCCGCGGGTCCAAGCGTTTACATGGACAACCGCGTAGCCGGCAGTGCAGGCGGTTGGGAATAAGAAGTTTAGTCTGCGCAGGGTGCGCTAAGCCGTAGGCTTATTGAGAAGCAGGGAACGCATGAAACGTTCCCTGCCTCTCTTCATTTATAAGGCACAGTCGGAGGTCTCAGGCCAGCAGCCGCAGGCTGTTTCAAAGCAGGCACAGCCTGTTTCAGAGGTTGTTGGTGTCGGGAGAGGCGTACGGCTTTTTGCCTGATAGCAGGCACGGCCTGTTTCAAAGGTTTTTGTATCGGAAGTGGGAGTACGGCTTTTTGCAGGCACAGCCTGTTTCAGAGGTTGTTGGTGTCGGGAGAGGCGTACGGCTTTTTGCCTGATAGGAGCGGGGAAGGTGAAAGCGTCTCTGCACCGAGCGGGCTTAGAGGTCTGACCTGTTTTGGGCGGAGGAAGCTCTC
>JAITAM010000173.1 GCA_031284085.1 Spirochaetaceae bacterium | reverse complement strand
GTTCTTTTGCTTCTTGAACAACCTTTATAAAGAGAGCTTTCATTTTTTTCCGTTTTAATCCGCGGGCTCTTCGATTAACAGTTGAAATCACATGACAAGTCTCACCTTTGTCAGTTGGGCCTCTAAGTTTCCTTGACATAATACACTTAGTACGGGGGCATTTGCATTTTTGCTTCAATAGAGGAGTAAAAATCTTGAAAAATCTTTCAGGTTGGAAAAGGACAGACCTCTGACCTCTGGTTAAAAAAGGGTCAGACCTCCAGAAAGGGGTCAGACCTCCAGACCTTATCTTTCAAAGGGATAGACCTTAAAGGGGTTTGAAAAGGGTCAGACCTCCTGACCTTAAGGACAGACCTCTGACCTCTGGTTAAAAAGGGGTCAGACCTCCTGAGAGGTGTGCGCCGTCAGTTCACCTTGAACCTGTGCAGCTCAACCATAACCAGCCCTATCTGCTTTTTGTTCTCTGTGCTTATGTCATTCACCTTGTGAACCGCTTCGTCTATCTGCTCCGCTCCGGATGCCATCTCTTGCATTCCATCCCCTATTTCTACCGTAAGCCGCTCAAGCATATCGCTTTCCTTTATCACCTCACGGCTGCCGCTTATCATCCTGTGCGCACTGCGATTCACTTCACCTGTGATCTCGTTCAGACTGCCTATGGACTCCATTATCGCTTTGCTACCCGCCCCTTGCTCTTCCATAGCGTTGCGAATACTTGCCTCCTGATCCGTTACCGTCTTCATCCCTTCGCTTATCGCCGCAAAGTTCAGCAAGACTGCGTTCGTGGCTTGAGTTATCTTGTCTATTGAGTCCTTTATCTTGTTCAAGACTTCGCTTATGGTCTTTGACTGCGCAGTCGAAGACTCGGCAAGTTTGCGTATCTCGCCTGCGACAACGGCAAAGCCTTTTCCCGATTCTCCCGCATGTGCAGCCTCTACCGCAGCATTCATGCTCAAAAGACTCGTCTGCTTTGCGATGGTCTCCATGACGGCGTTGATCTCAAGCAAGCCCGCCGACTCCTTAGCTATCGCTTGAATATCGCCTGAGACTTTCTCTAAACCTGTGCGTCCCAGTTCAGAAGCTTGTGCAAGCTTTGTTACGTTAGCTTCGTTCTTGATAAGGGTCTGCGTTACGCTTTGAATGTTTGCAAGCATCTGCTCCACCGCGCTTGAGGATTCATTTACACAGTTGCTCTGCTTCTGAATCTGGGTGTTTATAAGATCGATGTCTTCTACAACCTGCCCCATGACGGCATGAGTGCTTTTGACGCTTTCCGCTTGTCTATTGGTTTTAGGCTCGATGCTTTTGATGTTTGCGGTGATTTGGTTGATGGAAGCTGCCGTCTCGGTCATGTTAGAGGCAAGGTCAATGGCGGTTAAAGAAAGAGCCTGCGCCTCTTTCCGCACGGAAAGGACAAGGTGTTTGATCTTGTCTATGGTGAAGTTCAAATAGCGGACAAGATCGCCCAGCTCGTCGTGGGAATCTATTTTGATCTCTTGGGTGAGGTCGCCTTCGGCGATGTCTTTGAGAATCGTCATGGTATAGGCGATGGGGCGGCTTATGGAACGGGCGATTACGATGGCGCCGATGGACATAAGCGCAATGGTAAGAATGCCGATGATGAGGCTTATAACGCCCATTCGATAGACCGGCGCCATAATGGTCTTGCGTGAAACGCCGACAACCAAGGTCCAAGGCTGGCGTGCGCGCCCGATGCTAAACGGCACCGCATAGTACTGCATGACGGTATCGGTATTGGGCAGACGGTATGAGAGGGTAATGCTGGTTCCTTTGCTGACCGCATCAACCATAGTGTCAAGGAAGGGACCGAAGGTATCCTGCTCGGACTCGCGCATATTCTTACCCAGCCGTTTCGAGTCGCTGTGAGCTGCGACAATACCGCTCGGACTGAAAAGGAAGGCATGGCCATCGCCGAACGGTTTAATCTCTTCTAGCATAGTCTGTATGGTCGACAGTTCGAGACTGCATCCTACCGCTCCTATGATCTCGCCTGAATCCGTGTCTCTTATCGGCTCGCCCATATTTGCGATTAAAACGCTTCTTTGTACTCCTGTATATAAAGAAGGCTCAAGTATATATTCCGTGCCGAAATAGGAGGCTTGCTTGAGCGCTTCCCAGTCAAATCCTCGTATATAACTCAGCGAGATTTTGCTGTCAGACCATGTCCACAGGGGAATAAAGCGCCCTGACTCATCGGTGCCGGGCATGTTTGCGTAGTCTGCATCCCTGCCGTCAAGCCCGTTAGGCGACCAGTTGGCATAGATGCTGGTTAAAAGGGGGGTTGACGACAACACTTGCCTCAGCATTGTATTGAAGTAGTTCCGCCTTTCTTCGACCGATACCTCTTTATAGGCTTCCATTATTTGTGCCAGAGTGCGTGTTACACCCAGATACTCCTCAAACCATTTGCCTATTTGTCCACCGGTCTGCATTGCAATACCGTGCGCCTCTTCGTCGGCAAGGCTGCCGATTGCCCGCTGCGATTCGATGAGGGTAACGCCGACTAAAAGTCCGATACCGAGGAGGTTGACAATACTGATAGTGCTTACCAGTTTAACGCCGATTTTCATAATTAAGTCTCCTTTAAGAATGAAATGAATATAGTTTTTGCAGGACAAAAAGAATGGACCGTGTGCCGCTTCCTGTATCCGACGGGCAGTGTCAAGCAAGGGACTCTAGAGTCGTCCGCCGTTCCCGACAGCAAGACCGAAACTTTGAAACACGCTGGCGTGCAAAAAGCCGTACCGCCGTTCCCGACAACAGCGCCGAAAACTTTGAAACAGCCTGCGGCTCTTAGAAGTCCGCTTGCCCTACTGCACGAGGATAAGGAATTACATCGCGGATATTTGCCATACCGGTAACGTACTGCACAAGCCTCTCAAAGCCCATACCAAAACCGGCGTGCGGAACGCTGCCGTAGCGGCGCAAATCCAGATACCACCGGTATTCGTGCAGATTCATGCCCAATTCCCGCATACGGCCTTCCAGTACGGCAAGGTCGTCTTCACGCTGGCTGCCGCCGATAATCTCACCAAGCCGCGGCACAAGAAGATCCATTGCCCGCACCGTCTTCCCGTCGGGGTTCAACTTCATATAAAAAGCTTTTATTTCCTTAGGGTAATCGCTCAGGATAACCGGCCCGCCCGCTACTTTCTCCGTAAGAAAACGCTCATGCTCGGTTTGCAAATCACAACCCCAGACAGGCTTAAATTCAAACGTATCGGCGGCGGCTTTTTCCAGTTCAATGAGCGCCTCAGTGTAAGGAATATGGGTAAAATGAGAATCAAGCACAGCCTTTAAGGAAGCAAGGATACCTTTTTCAATATGTGTATCAAAGAAATGCAGGTCAGCTTCACAATCGCTCAGCACCGTATTTAGGAGGAATTTCAGGAAGTCCTCAGTAAGGCGCATAAGATCATTGAGGTCGGCAAAGGCAAGCTCAGGCTCTATCATCCAGAATTCCGCCAGATGCCGAGTCGTATTGGAATTCTCTGCCCGGAACGTAGGGCCGAAAGTGTATACCCGTGAAAGAGCCGTTGCATAAGTTTCCGCTTCTAACTGTCCGGATACCGTGAGGAAGCTCTTTTTACCGAAGAAATCACGCTGATAGTCGGGCGCGGTTCCTGATCGAGCGATCTCTTCAGGGTTAAGAGTCGTTACCTGAAACAAAGCGCCTGCGCCTTCCGCATCGGAAGCAGTTATTATAGGCGTATGTACATATTGAAAGCCGTTTTGATGAAAGAATTCATGGACGGCAAAGGCGAGCCGGCTTCGCACGCGGGCTACCGCACCGAAGGTAGTGGTGCGGGCGCGCAGATGGGCAATCTCCCTCAGGAATTCAAAAGAATGACGCTTCTTTTGAAGCGGGTAGCTTTCAGGATCAGCTTTGCCGATAACGGTTACGGATTGTGCAGCCAGTTCAACGGCCTGTCCTTTGGCAGGAGACGGCACGAGTTTGCCGTGTACTTCGACTGAAGCGCCGGTCGAAAGATCCGCCTGAGGGTGATCAAAGGTACATTGAATACCGGTAAGAGAGGAGCCGTCATTCACTTCAATAAACGTAAGGTTTTTTAACTCCCGTTTAGTCCTGACCCAGCCGCGAACTACCACGTCTTGTGAAGCGGCATGAAGTTTTAATATGTCTTTAATAAGCGCTGCCATGTATCAAGTCTAACACGGCCAAGTTCCGTACGCAAGAGAGGCTTGCTTCATACAGCCGCAGCCATAGGCCGGCTGAAATAGAGCTGTATTTTGGGGATATATTAAGCCGTTTTATGCCGTTCTAATAATTATGCAAATGACTATTTATACTGATGGGAGCTGTTCTCTTAATCCCGGTCCGGGCGGCTGGGCTTTTATCATATTAGAAGGGACAGACATTATTGATCGAGGATCCGGCGCTGCTCCGGAGACCACCAACAACCGCATGGAGCTTTATGCCGTTCTTTCGGCATTTGAAAAGCTTTGTTCGTTTCCTACTCCGCCTGATATTGTGCAGGTGTTTAGCGATTCTCAGTACGTAGTAAAAGGCATAACCGAATGGATAGGAGGATGGAAATACAATGCGTGGAAGGCAAGCAACAAGCAACCGGTTAAAAACAAAGATTTGTGGCAGCGCCTTGATCGTATTACGCGCAAGTTCCATATCGAATGGTATTGGATCAAAGGACATGACGGTAATGAATACAATGAGCTTTGCGACCACGCCGCAAAGGCGGCTATTGAAGCTCTGTTTTAATCTTTACTTTCAAGGTCCGTAGGTTCTTGCCGGCATAGGGCCGTGCGCTTTCTGCCGTACCATGCGATGCAATGCAATGCGGCAGGCTGTTTGGTAGTTTTATAAGAGGATGAGTTCCTTTCTACAATGCAAAGTGCGACAATGCACTCCAGAAAGGAACACTCATCCTCTCTTGTTCTATGAACAGGAGAGGGTTTTATTCAAAATACTTTTCTATTCTTTCGTCTACGACCGCTTGAGCGCCGGAACTAAGCCACTCTTGTATACCTCTTTCCCATACCTGCTCAAAGTTTGCAGGAGAAGAGGTAACTGCTTGCGTAAGGATAACGTTTGATCTATCGGTCAGCGTCTGCATAACAGGACCTGCCGCAGAAAGCGGCACCGGAACAACCGGATCGGGGGCCGCATTGTTCATTGCTATATTGTATGAATTCTCAATAATCTCCGCAGGCCACGGGTAGCCGCTCGCCAAAGCTCGTGCGTTTTTGGCTTCATCATTCAAATCAAGACCGTTTATATGATATGTATAGTCGATATTCTGCGGACTGTTTTGAATCCAAGGGCCGGTAACGGTTTTTATCTTGGGAACACCGTCGACGACCTCGTGGGTAACTCCTTCAGGACCTATCTGGAGGAAATTGTAATTCTCAAAGCGGGCAAGCCAGTTGACATAGCGCAAAGCAGCTTCAGGGTTCTTTGAAGTAACCGGCACAAAGAAGTTTACACCTGCCGGATCATACGCGCTCTTGTGGCTGTATGAAGCAGCTCCCGTAAGACAATCAACCGGAACCATCTCGGCGTCCGGCACGTTCTTCTGCAAGTCGCTCAAAATGGCCTGACTCTCACGATAAATCATGTCCCAGTTGTCGCTGTAAGCTCCGACAACACCGCTCTTTATAGCGTTGTATACATCATCTTCCTTGTGAAGGGGAAAATCGGGGTCAATGAGCCCTTCATTGAACATTCTGTTTGCAAAGCGAATACCCTCTTTATAGCCCGGAACAAGTAAGTAACGGTCGACAACAATATGAGTCCAGCGCTCCTTTCTTGAGATATTCGGATCAATGAAGGCATAGGCAATCGTTTGAAGTCCCCAGAAAGCATTGTTGGTCATAATAAAAGGAACAACCCTATCGCGCCCAACATTACCCGGATCCTGTTCCTTAAACGCTTTTAACGCCGCATAGAACTCTTCGGTTGTTGTGGGCAGAGGCATTCCGAGTTTGTCAAGCCAATCTTTGCGGATAAACATATTGCGCATTGCTACGTTCGTGCGTCTTGCCGGAATTGAAAATATCTGCTTTGTCTGCGGGTTTTCGTTGCGCCTGATGAGGTCTCGTCCGGGCAGCGCCGTGTCGGGACCCAAGAATGCTTTTAAGTCCTTAAGCGTTGTATCGACATGGGGCGCCATGTCAAACAATCCGCCTAAATCCCGATAGTTTGCAATAAGCTCGCTGGAATAAGAGAGGCACACATCGGGAAGGTCCCCCGCAGCAACCATTGCATTAAGCGCTTCTACTTCTTCCCAGCGCGGGACTTTCTTAAACTTAACGATGATGTTTTCATCTTTAAGTACCTTCTCCTGTATCCATTTGGTCCACTCATTGTTTGCAGGATCGGTTTTTCCACCGTCTGTACCGCGATCAAACACTTCAACGGTAATTTCAACCGGCTTAGCGCCTGCATTAGCACCTCCCTGCTGATCATCTTTCTTTTGACAGGCGCTTAAAAGAGCCGTCACCAATACGACATACAGAATATATCTAGAATATTTCTGCATATTGTCCTCCTTCTCAAAAATATAGAATAGTATAACTTAATTTTCTGATGGAAGCAAGACAATATTTCAACCCACAGGCCGGCCGGCCTGTTCTAGGAAGGGTCAGACCTCCAACCAAGCGGTGCGGTTAAAATAAGCTTAGCTGTATATCGCGATGCCGCCCCTCTTCTGTATAAAGCGGAATTATATCCTCAAGCTCAACAAGAAAACGACTCGGCTTGTTCTCAAGGCGGCGCT
>JAITAM010000154.1 GCA_031284085.1 Spirochaetaceae bacterium | reverse complement strand
GGGCTGCTGCACGAGGGGGAGAACAGCATAACTATAAGGCTTATAAGCGTTTACGGGCCGCCGTCCATCACGCCTGACAAGCCTTTCCGCATCTTTTCCGATAACCTGAGCATCGAGCTGAAAGGAGTGTGGCGGTACAGGACGACGGCGCCTATGGAGAGGAAGCCGAATAGTTTCTTTATTCAGTGGCAGCCGTGCGGCTTATTTAACGCGATGATTGCGCCGCTTTTGCGGCACCCGCTGCGCGGCATCTTGTGGTATCAAGGCGAGTCCAACGATGCGAATCCGCAGGACTATGGCGCATTGTTCACGGCGCTTATCCGGGACTGGAGGGAGAGGGGGTACCGTGCGGACCTTCCTTTTTGTTTTGTGCAGTTGCCGCTTTACGGAGAGGCGGCGCAGAATACGGAGGAGAGCAGCTGGGCTTTGATACGTGATGCGCAGAGGCAGGCGCTTGCTTTGCCTGCAACGGGTATGGCGGCTGCGTTGGACCTTGGCGAGTGGAACGATCTGCATCCGCTTAACAAAAAGGGGGTGGGTTTTCGTTTAGCTGCGGCGATTGAGAAGCTGGTGTACGGCGAGGAGAACAGCTCTCCGGGTCCGACGCTAAAGAAGGTTGTGCGTGATGGGGAGGGGCTGGTCTTGAGTTTTGAGCATTGTGCTGCGGGTCTAGTTGCCGATGAGCCGGTATGGGTTACGGTAATTGGGGAGGACGCAAAGCCGGTGCGGCTAGAGGCGCAGATAAGCGGCGGGTCTGAACTTGTAATAGACACGGCGTTGGTAAGGGGCGCGTGCAAGGTACTGTACGCGTGGGCGGATAATCCGCAGGATCGTCAGCTTTACAACAGTGAAGGTTTACCGGCGCTTCCCTTCACAGCCTCAGGCTTTTAGCCTAGACAGCTCAGGCCCCTAGTCCTAGACAGCTCATAGAACCGCAGGTTGTTTCTAAGCCTCGGTATTGTATCGAGAACGGACGCACGGCTTTTTGCCTATAGGAAGCGAGATAGGGAAGAGCGCGCGGATTTTTCAATTTTATGTCCTTTGTATCTCCTTGCTTTCTTTCTAGTTTCTGACTATTATTGTGTAATACAAGAGGCTAAGACTCTTATTAGTGTTCTTTGACATAAGAAGGGAAGAAAGGAATAATCTGCAAAACATCTTTTATATAAAATGTTATGTAGATTATTATTATGATACTGTGAGGAAACAGTTAGCTTAACTCTATTATCCACAAGGAGGATAATGTTATGAATACTAACGAAAAAAGGAACATCGGCCTTTTTTTTGATGGCCGTTATTTCTATATAATATATAATTATTATTATAATAAGTACAAAACACTTATTAATATTGATAAATTTATTGATTTTATTCGATATGAAATATCAAGCGAACTAAAAATATCAATGGCACAATGTGAAGTCAACGTTGTCCATTTTTTCATTGGCGGAATAGCACGCGAAGAATCAGAGAAACATCTTGAAGAGGCGCTTATGAAGGCAAGAATAGGAAATAACATTCACCGTTCAGCTTTACGCCAGACTACTAAGGGTTTTTATCAAGAAAAAGGTGTTGATGTCAATCTTGCAATAGAAGCGCTAGATGATGCTTTGCATAAAAAATATGATATTCTGGTATTGGTAACCGGTGATTCTGATTTTGTCCCGCTTGTCAGCAAGATCAAAGAACTTAATATTCCCGTTTATGGTGTTTGCTGGGATAACCCTGAGACAGATACTCAAGCACATCAAGATTTTCTTGACATTGTTACTAAGGCGTGGCTGATGAATGAAGAGCTTAAATCCAGAACTACTGGAAATCCTTTTGTTTCTGATATACTTCAATCAATACCTTTAGCCCAAGAGACTCGCAGTATCCAAAACTCACAATCCAATTCTGCTCGGGATTTTGATATAGGGACACCACAGCTATTAAGTCGTGAAGAAATAGAAAAAGAGCGCGAATCTGTCATTATAAAAATGATAGAACCGGCTCGTGATTTTGGTTTTATTCGCAGTGAGCAAAAATATTTTACACGAGAATGGAACAATTATAACTTTTCCGTTAGAGAGCTGCAGAATCGAAGAAAAGAGGAATTGGTTGAGGGAATGAGAGTAAAATTCTGTCTTGCCTATGATAGCAAACGTTCTTCAATGCAAGGAGTCCCTCTGTATAAAGCTGTGAATATCGCGGTACTAGATTAACGTAAACATTGATACAAAAGGATAGTTTTTATATTTCGCTTCTTAAAAAGTACAGTATATATTAAAGTATAGGGTGCTAAGGTTAAGATATTTAAGTTTTTGATAGTATATTAAGGTATAGAAGCTCTCTTCTTGGGAAAGAAGAAGAGCTTTTTTTGTTAAAACCGTATCCGTAGCTTTGCCGTCAATGAAAACAGACTTTTTGTTAACGAAGGACCGAATTCACTGTGAAACGTTGAAAGAGCCTGCAGCTGTGACTGCTATTGTTTTTCGGCGGCAGCGGCGGGGTCTTGAGGAAGTTCAGGAAGATCACCAACCGGATGTTGGATGCGTTCTATGGATACGGCTTTTCCCATGTCGTTTAGTTCTATCAAGACCCCTTGCAATTCAGGTCTTTCTATAGCTT
>JAITAM010000022.1 GCA_031284085.1 Spirochaetaceae bacterium | reverse complement strand
TTGTAGGCAAAAGCCGTGGATCTGCTAACGATATACGCCGAAGCCTAAACAGGCCGACCTACTGTTTGACAGGATCAGTCTATGATTGTATATTCATAGTTGAATATAAAGGAGGCTGTTTCGCTATGAAAAAAAATATTCATCTTGCTTTTTGTGTGTTCGTAATGCTCTCTTGCGCTCATAAACCGATACCTCTTGAAGAACCCGCTTCTATTCCAAGCTCAGAGTCGGTTGCCGTAGAGCCGGCAAACCTTGAAGAAAAGGCTATTGCACCGGAGGCGGAACCGGCTACAGGTTGGGATTCGACGCTTGTTGAAGAGACGGCTGGGGAAACGGGGACAGGCCCACAGGAATTGTCAGACGAAGCGTTTGTTATATACGATCCGTCTCATGCTATACAGAAACCGGCCGACTTTATTACGCCAGTTGAAAGATACGGCAGGCTTCAGATTGCTGATTTTGACCACGATGCTAATCCGGCAACGGCAGCGCGAAGGCAGCTCTGTGATGAATGGGGGAATCCCATTCAATTACAGGGTGTAAGTTCTTTTGGTTTGCAAGGGGCAGAGGGCGATTGGATTCTCAGCGAAGCTGCCTTTGATGTTCTGGCTTACGATTGGCGCAGCGATCTTGTCCGGTTTGTGGTGTACGTTACTGAAAACGGCTATGCTTCAAAGCCGAATGAACTTTTAGCGAAAATCGAAAAAGGCATAGAGCTAGCAAACAAGCGCGGTTTGTATACCATTGTTGATTGGCATATCGCCTCTCCGGGCAACCCTTTCTCTCCACAGTACCTTGACGCCGGTAAAAACCTTCCGCACTACGCGCAAATCAGGCAAGCGCATCCTGAGTACAATGGGCCGCAACTGTTTTTCGCCTATCTTTCGCAAAAATACGGGCATCTTCCCACTATACTCTGGGAAATAGCTGGAGAACCGAATGGAAACAGCACTGAGGAAACGGCGTTTGAGGTATGGAAGGATAAATTCCTGCCCTACTCGCAGAGCTTGGTATACACGATTCGCGACTATGATGCCGACCAACTCGATAACATCGTTATCTGCACTACTGATAATTGGAGCAGGTTTATTGACGTGCCGGTGCTTTCTCCGGTGCAGGATAAAAACGGTCAAATTATGTACAGCGTGCATTTTCGTGCGGGAACAGATGACAGCGGCTATGATGATGAGGAACAGGTCGGGCTGCGGAAGAAGATAGTCAATGCTCTTGACGGCCGGCTTGCGGTGCTTTGTACCGAGTGGGGGACAGACGAGCGCCTTTTATATCCGCCTTTGGATGAGGGGCAAGGTTCCCGCGGCCCTTTTATTGATTTTTCTATCCGGTGGCTGAACTTTTTAGATGAGCATAAGATTACGTGGGTATCATGGTCGTTGGCGCGGAAAGCGGCGGCTTTCTCATTGGTGCGGGAAACAAGTTCTGCTGTGCCTTTGGATACTGATAATGACGGAATACCGAATTGGGACTGGGACACTGAGTTGTCCATTTCGGGGCGTTTTGTGCGGGCAATGCTTCGTGGAGAAGCGGTTCCTCTGTATAAAGATTCAAAGCTGATGCGTGATTTTGAGAATGCCGATCTGGGGAACTTTACTCTTAACGCCGACAACCCCAACTCAGCTCTCAATGTTAAGCCGGCAGCGTATAAAGGGAACGGTTTGGCAGCCATAAGCGGCATCAGTACAAATGGTATCTGGGATAACCGCCTTCAGCTTTCTTCCCAAAACTTTCTCTATGGTATTTACCGCTCGCTCAGTTTTGATCTGTACTTGCCGGTATTGGCTGCCGCCGATGATGATGCACTTTTTGTAGTGAAGCCGATTCTTCAGTATGCACAAAACGGCAACATGGATACCATGAATTGGTGGCCTGACATGATTCCTCAAACGATCGTTACCGGTAAGGATTTTGCTTTAGTATCCGAGATGGACTTGATGAAAACAACCATTACTATTTCGCTTAAACCTCTTAATCCGGCTCCGAAAGACACGCTGGAACATTTAATTCTTTTTGTATCTCTGACTGATCTATCCGCCGGCTCTACTGTGTATATGGACAATGTCGGTTTCAGCTCTTTGCACAATGGAGATATTCTCTATCAACTGCCTATCAATGATCAGTAAGCATCTTTGGCGGCCAGCCTTCAAAGCTCTAGAGCAGCGCCTTTAGAGCAGGCTGGCCCTCCGGCCCCGAAAGACACGCTGGCGTGCCTGTAAAGCTTGACAATACTCTTTGTTTTGTTTATTAACAACTAGTATGCGTAGTATTTATTTATTGATTTTGACTTGTGTAGTCTTTGTAGAACCTCTTGTTAATCTTCTTGCAGACGAAGATGAGACGACGGCTCGTATATTTTTTGCTGAAGGAACAGGTTTTTCATTGATAACCGGAGAGCGGGTATTCTTGTATACACCTGAAAAAATCAATGGAGGGTTGGCGCTTAATAAGCTGGACATGATTCAAACACCGTCGGGGAGTACGGTGGAAATACAGCTTGCACCGAGTGCCACGGTGATAAAGTTGGCTGAAAATACCAGTTTTATATACGAAAGCCCGAATACTTACACAATCCTTTATGGGAGAATCCGTATAGTAACCGGTCAAAAGCAAGAGCCTCTAGTAATTCAAGTACACAATGCCCATATTAACTTCTCAGGCGGGGATATTGATATTGACTTTCTGTATGATCCTGCTCTTGTACAGACTCCTCCAACGCCTCTGGTGAAGCTTTACTGTTTTTCCGGATACGCAGAGCTAATTCCCTATGCGTCCGACGGCACAAACGGTGCTGTTCCTTTAGCGGTCAATGCAGGAGAATCCATTTCATACCAGATACGGAATATCTTTTCTTATGCAGAACACAAGCCGGTAGATGAGGACATTCTTAGTTACTGGGAACGCAATCAATTCAAAGGATCTTCTACACTACGCCTGCCGCGGACAATCTTGCCTTCATTCGGACCTCCTGAGCCGGAAACACGTATAGAGTGGATTCCTCAAATCGAGTATGTACCGGTGATGCCGAATTACGATCCTTACATCAAGGCTAACCGCGGGAAAAATATCGGCCTCATTGTCGGCATATTGAGCATTGCCGCAGGCATTACCGTCCACCTTTTGCCTTACTCGGAACTCGATAACCATATTCCCCTTGATGGTATACCGCCTTTAAGCTTTCGAGACTTTGGTACTTATGCCGGGCTTGGTATAGGGGGAATAAGTCTTTTAATTTCGCTTTTTATCAATCCTTAGCTGGTAACAATCGTGTCACAGATAGAAATAACGGAACATGTTCCTTTGATCAATGAAGAGGGAATACCGATTAACTGCGGCTGGGCGCGCTATCCTTATTTTGACTACACGCCGTTTCTTGCATCGCGCCGGTGTATTATCGAGTCCGATCGGTATATCGTCTTGTCTAGTACGCACATACTTAGCTTTGAGCTGTGCGATACCGGTTATTTGGGATATATAGGCGCTCATGTTTTTTCATTAAAGGATTCAAGTTATAGCACGCAAGTCTATACCATCCCGTTTTCTATGGGATGTATTGAAATGCCCCTTAGCAGTCTTTCGGGTTCTGTAAAAATAGTACATAAAGACTCGCGTGTACATTTTATTCCTATGGAAGGCGGCGCACGAATCATAAAAGTTGATTTTCCCCGCTTTGGGCATCATCGCAGCCTCAGAGGTGAGCTTGTGTTGATTGAACCTGCAGGCGTGGAGTCGCTGGTAACGCATAGTCCGTGGCTGCAGGATAAAAATGCTTTCAGGTGCATACGGTATTCTCCGTGGTACTACGCAGAAGGTGTGGTACAGTTTGGCAGCACCGAGATTATCTTTACGAGAGGCAAGGCGTGGGGCATTTTTATATGGGAGCGCGGGGTGCGTCCTCGTACCGATGCGCACTTTTGGGCATGCGGCTGCGGCATGAGCGATAACCGGCCAATAAGTTTTAGCGTGGGGTATAGCTCTGCCGATTCGAGCTGCGGAACAGAGAATGTTTTTTTCTTTGACGACAGACTGCATAAGCTCGATCAAGTTACTTTTTTAATATCTCCTAATGACTGGCTTAAACCGTGGCATTTTACCAGCAGCGATAACCGGCTTGAGATGGAATTCAAGCCGTATAATGAAATCATTGAACATAATCAAGTAATTTTTCATATTGAGAAACGGCATCGGGTTTTTGGTTCTTTTTCCGGTAGCATCATTCTTGATGATGGGTCTGAGCGTATATTTCGCAACATAACCGGCATAGCAGAACGCCGTAAGATGCAATTTTAACCCCACGCATACCCTGCCAGCAGGCACACCTGTTCCAAAGCCCCGGCGCTGGTATCCCAAACGGCGTCCGACTTTCTGCCTGAAAGAAGCAGAACAGGGGTCAGACCTCATATCCTGCCTCTAGCAACGCCCGACTTTTCAGCTGAAAGAAACCAGACAGGGGTCAGACCTCAGACCTTACCTCTTCCAGCGCTCGACTTTTTTGCCTGAAAGGAAGCGGAATAGGTCAAACCTTATCGTTATAAGCCTAATTGTCTTTTACAGCAGGTTTAACATCATTCTTTGTAAACTGTTCATCAAGCTGATCCAAAGCGTTTATAGCATTGAATTCAGCAAGAACACCTGCCGCACTAGCAGCGTCTACAACCAATTTCTTTGCATCAGGCAGCTTGAGGGCCGCCAAACAGTACACCGTTCCTTTGTTTGCCCCTTTGCTCGCAATATAAATCTTCTTGATGACAGCGCCGCTAATATCTACTGATCCTATGACTCGAGAAATGGACTCGCAGTATCTGAAACTATCACCAGAGCCGCTGCTTTCTTTATAGTAAACCAACATGGCCTGAACATTAGCGCTTAAAGTTTGTGCAATAGCCACACGCGCCCGTGTTTGCGCCTGCGCCAGAGCGATTGATTGATTTGAAGAACTAGAAACACCTATTCCTACAATAAAACCTTCGTATCTTGGTGGATTAAGAAGCCACTCAGGATAATCCGCTTCCCGGCCGTCTACGCTGCCGGATACGCGGCTGTCAAGGTTCACTTTTGCGCCTGTGCTGCCGTTACGCTTCTTGCCATCACCAAGATATACCGCCTTCCCATTCTGTTTGCCGGTTGCGGCAATGGTATCGAGGTCAGCCATGCCGACAGTCGTTGGGAAGCCTTGCTCTCCGCCCATTGCACGGCTGATGCTGGTGCGAGGGCTGTTAGTTTCTGCTTTAACAGGCGCAGGCGGGACAACTGTTAGTGCAAGAAAAAGCATGAGCAGTCTAGCGCCAACAGACCTTTTGCAGGACAGAGATGGAAGACAGGGAGGAGGGAAAAGCCAAAAAAAGATAGAGGTGTGCATTATTAGACTCCTTTTATAGAAAGAATGAGGATACGTCTCTTAGAGAGGCATTATCAACATAACAGGCAGCCGCAGGCTGTTTTTAAGGTTCTTGTATCGGGAATGGCGTACGGCTTTTTGCCTAAAAGCAGCCGCAGGCAATTTCAAAGCAGCCGCAGGCTGTTTCTAAGGTTCTTGTATCGGGAGAGGCGTACGGCTTTTTGCCTAAAAGCAGCCGCAGGCAATTTCAAAGCAGCCACAGGCTGTTTTTAAGGTTCTTGTATCGGGAGAGGCGTACGGCTTTTTGCCTAAAAGCAGCCACAGGTAATTTCAAAGCAAGCACGGCCTATTTTTAAGCTTCGGCATTGTATTCAGAGTAGCCTCCGACTTTTCAGCTGGAAAAAGCGGGACAGGGGTCAGACCTCACGCCCCGCCTCTTTCAGCCTCCGGCTTTTCAGCTGGAAAAAACAGGATAGGGGTCAGACCTCAGGCCCCGCTTCTAGCGGCCTCCGACTTTTCAGCTGAAAGAAGCAGGATAGGGGTTGAAAGAAGCAGGATAGGGGTCAGACCTCAGCCTGCTTCCTGTAGACGAAGAGTCGGGCGCCGCCTTTGACATCTGCGCCGAAACTTTGAAACAGGCTGGCCTGAAGATTTTTGGCCGGGATATTAAAACCCTGATACAGGTTCTTTAGACTTTAAGCAAAAATTGTCTATACCTGATAGAAAGTTACAAATATTGCAGCTCTAAAGAGAAGCAGCGTAGACGAAAAAAACTACCGTTAGAGCAAAATTTGCCCTTCTAAGCCCAGCTTTACAAGATTCCTTGCCGACAGCGTTAGCGCCCTTACCTTTATCTAGCTATAAATATGCCCTAAGAGACTTTTTTCAAAAGGATTATGGCCTTCCAAAGCTTTTAGCAGGAAGCCTAAACTTTCGGCGCTGGTATCCCAAGCGGTGTGCGGCCTTTTGCCTGCAAGGAAGCGGAACAGGTCAGACCTCGCAGCCTACCTCTAGCTCCGGCGCTGGTATCCCAAGCGGCGCAGAGATGACAGGCGTAGGGTTGGCGGAGGCAGGAGCTTGCCTCTTGTAGATCGCACGGCGCCTCCGGCAGAATTGAGCCGCATTTGGTCGGGGTGAGACCGATACTGCCCTCAAGACGGCGCTGCAAGACCGATTAACTGTAAAGCAAATTGACATTACAACACAAAAACATTATACTGCACCTACTTGCCATCTTTAATGGCGGTAATTCCAAGGAGGAAATCTATGAAAAAACTAATGGTAACGGCGGTGTTTTTGTGTTGCAGCGCGGCGCTGATCTTTGCAAGCGGGCAAAGAGGAGCGCAGAGCTCAGGTTCAGGCGGAACCGTAACGCTGAGCGGTTATATTCAGGCGGATTTAGCAAGCGCCCAGTATGAATACTGGACCGCCACGTTGGAGGCTTTTCAAAAAGCTTATCCGAATATCAAACTCGACTTTGAATATGCTTCGGGTGAAGCCTTCCATGATAAATTCCAGACTATGGCGGCTACCGGCGACATTCCTGATGTATTCACCACGTATGCGGGCGCACGCTCAAGTTACATTATCGATCGCGGCTTAGTAAAAGACCTGCGCCCGTATCTAACCGATGCTTTTAAGGCTAATTACGCTTCTGCTATTTGGGAACCGCAGGGGAAAAACGGTGAAATCTACATTATTTCTCCCAACATGGCGGTTTGCACGGTCATTTATGTCAATACCAAACTCCAAAAGCAGCTCGGCCTTTCCAATCCTGCAACGCTTGAGGAAATGATAGCGCAGGTGCCGGCGATACGTGCTGCAGGATTAACCCCCCTTATGTTCGGCAACAAAGGCGTGTGGCAGGCTCAATCCCTTCTGCTCTCTTGTTTGGTAGACCGATTGGCGGGAAAAGCTTGGTTTGATAGGGCGCGCAGCGGTCAGGCGAAATTCACCGACAAGCCTTTTGTAGACGCGCTTACCCTTATTAAGAGGATGGTTGATACGCAGCTGTTTCCGGCAGGGGTAAATCAACTTGAAGGTCCTGAGGCATGGGGCGCTTTTGTCCGCGGAGAGGCGGTTTACCTCCTTGATGCCGGCTGGAGAATTTCGGCGCTTAAAAGCGCGGCTAATCCTGAAGATTACGCCCAGTATTCGGTTATTGCCTTCCCGGCGCTTGCCGGAGAAACAACCAAAGGCTCAAGCGCCGCAACCTTAGGCGAAGCCTTGGCAATAAACTCCAAACTCTCAGGGGCTAAAGCAGATGCGGCATGGACTTTTATCAGTTATATCTATGGGCAGCCCGGCTCTGAAATCCTTATGCAGTACGGCACGGTTCCTACCTATAAACTGGACTACTCAAAATTTACGCCGGATACTCTGAATGCTCAATATATCGAGCTTATCAACGCCCAATCTATGGGATACGTTATTGATGCGGTGATGGACGGCGAAGGGGTAAACAATATCCTTAATCCGGGCATACAAGCGGTCATGATCGGTGATAAAACGCCGGCTAGACTTGCACAAGAGTACGAAACTTGGGTTGCGGCTAACGATTCCAACCGCAAGAACTAAGGCCGGTCGTTCGGTAATTGAGAAAGAAGCGGGGAGGATAAGATATGAAATATCGCAGCGCTAAACGGCTAAGCCACTATCTGTTTATTCTTCCCGCTTTTATTATCTTTGCCGGTATAATGGTTTTTCCCCTCTTTTATAGTATTTTCCTTAGCTTTTTTAATTGGAAAGGCTTTGGGGCAATGGAATTCGTAGGGCTGGGGAATTATATCAGAATGGCTATGGACCCGATATTCCATATCGGGTTTCGTAATAATCTTATGATTGTACTGGTATCGGTCGGCGGGCAGATTCCGCTTGGTATGCTGCTTGCGTATATGCTTTACCGGAAAATGGTAAAGAAGGCGGACATTTTTGAAGTGCTTATATTCCTGCCGATTACGATTTCATCGGTGATCATCGCCCAGTTATGGAACCGCATCTTTTCGCCGGTTGGTATCTTCACTAGCTTAGTACGGGCGCTCAGCGCAAACCCCGACTACATTATAACCATCGTAGAGAATAAAAACTTGGCAATTCTACCTATTATGTTTGTACTGCTCTGGCAACATACCAGTCTCTATATGGTCATTTTTCTGGCAAATCTTCAGCGTATTCCACAATCCATTATTGAATCTGCCCAGCTTGAAGGGGCGGGAGAGGGAAAAATATTCCTTCAGATCATTATGCCCATGCTTGGGTACGTGATTTTTATCAACTCAATCTTGGCAATTTCCGGTAGCTTTAAGAGCTTTGATTTGATATATTCTATGACTGCCGGCGGCCCGGCTCACTACACCGAGGTTATTGCCGTGTATATGTACAACTCGACTTTTGTCCATCAGAACTATGGATACGGGAGCGCTCTGTCCATCATTATTATCGTTTTTGTCGTTCTTTCGATACTCATTACACGAGGAGTATCAAAAGCTTTTAAGATTGAATAAAGGGGCGGTGCTATGAAGTCTACTTTGAATCAAGCGCCTCTAAGATGGCGGGTTCTTGCCTATATACTGATGTCTCTTTTTGCCGTCATCACTATCTTTCCGCTGGTATGGCTTCTTTACTCTTCTCTAAAGCCTCACCTAGAAATTATGCAGCATCCTTTAGGACTGCCGCGGCAGCCGTCTTTTGAAAATTATATCCGTGCATGGCGTATGGGCGCTTTAGGCACCGCTTTAATGAACAGTTTTATTTATACTATTACTGCTACGGTCTCGACGCTTTTTCTTGCTCTTGCCGCCGCCTTTGGAATTGTTAAATTCCCTTTTAAGAGCGCTGCTTTTTTTACCGGAGCTTTTGCTTTGGGGCTTATGCTCACGGTACACGCGGTTATTATTCCTCTTTTCCTCTTGGAAGTAAAAGTCGGCATTATCAATCGGCGTATCGGCGTTATTATACCGTACATTGCTTTTAATCTTCCTATGTCGGTAATGATTGCTATCTCTTACATTAGAGGCGTTCCTAACGCGCTCATTGAATCTGCGGAGATTGACGGCGCCAAGTACCGTTCAATATTCTGGCAGCTTATTGTGCCGCTGTCCACGCCGGTGATTGCTACTATGGTTATCCTCTCTTTCTTGAATCATTGGAACGAGTTCCTCTTTGTTTTTGTTTTTACCACGAAGGCGGTTATGAAAAGCCTACCGGTAGCAATAACTCAATTTGCCGGGCGCTACAATATTGAATTTGGTCTCCAGTATGCTTCGCTTGTGATCGGCATTTTGCCAATGATTATCTTCTACATATTCTTTCACACTCAACTTATTAAAGGTTTTGGAGAAGGCGCATTAAAAGAATAGAAAGCGGTAGGGTCTTAGCTTTTTGATTATCAGTAACTGAAGGTAGGTATAAAGTATGTATCCTGTATCAGAGACTCCGTCTTCTTTTGAAGGCGAGCATATTTCAGCTCATTTTGGGCGCGGCAATACCATTTCAATCCGTAATAAAGACAATATTTGCAGCGCGACCGTTGCATACAATCAAACAAAATGGGGAGCTGCAAAAGCATGGCAGCTTTTTATGGCAGAAGTCTCCCACTCTGACCGGTTTGCCGATGCGGTCGATTATTTTGAACGGCATGGCATTAAAATGGCGGTTTCAGGCTAAAGCACGCCAGCGTGTTTCAAAGCAGCCGCAGGCTGTTTCAAAGCTATTATGCACTGGTGTTAATGAATACCCTCGCTTTTTGTTTTTTATAAAGGAAGCTTCTGCTTATCGGTAGGGAACTTTTGCCTATGGCTGCAGACCTTGCATTTTGCGTTTTACCCCTTCCCTTATCGGCGCTCCTTTACTATACTACTGAAATAGCCATGAAAATACTGTGCATTTCGGACCAAATCGATCCTTTGGTATACACCAATTCTATTAGAGAACGCTTCAAAGATATTGATATTGTGTTAAGCGCCGGAGACTTACCCCTTGACTATCTGGAATTTGTCGTTACCAGCTTGAATATTCCGCTTCTTTTTGTATTCGGCAATCATCATGCTGACGAATTGCCGTTCTTTATGCGGACCGGTGAGTTATCACTGTCTCCATCAATTTGGAATTATGGACAGAATAGTGTTTCAACCATCGGCTGTATTCATGTCGGCTCAAAGGTCAGGACCGAAGAAGGGCTTATCATTGCCGGTTTAGGCGGCTCAATGCGCTATAACCAAGGGGCGAATCAGTACACCGACGCTCAGATGAATCGTGAGATTATCAAACTTATTCCCCGCCTCTTGCTCAACCGGCTCTTCCACGGGCGCTACCTTGACATATTGCTTACCCATGCACCGCCTTTAGGCATACACGATAAGCCTGATCTTTGCCACAAAGGCTTCAAGGCATTTTTATGGTTTATGCGAGTCTTCAAACCGCGCTACCTTATACACGGCCATATACATCTGTATGACCTATCGGAGTTACGCGTAAGTCGGTATCAAGAGACTACCGTGATAAACGCGTATAGCCACTATGTTATTGATACAAAAGAAGGAATATAGTCTTGGAAGAAGATAATCGACTTGTTGTTAGTCAATCGCAAGATGATTTTAACCGCGCACGCATGAAGGCGATGCTATCCGAGGTGCAGCATTTTATGAATATTGATAAGGATAACCTGCTTTCATTCAATGATGTAAAGAGCATATTGAATCCAAAAAGCGAAGTGTACCGCGGTATGCAGATCGTCCCTATAAAGCTCATTGTAGGAAGTGAAGGGCGGTACCGTGATTTTAACAATTCTTTTCTCCCACGCAAGGATTTTTTGCGTTCACGCTGGGAAAGTGTTGATCAGGCGCGCCTCAAAGATATTACTTTGCCTCCTATCCAGCTGTATGAAATCGGCGGCGCTTACTTTGTCCGCGACGGCAACCACCGAGTTTCGGTTGCTAAAACGCAGGGTGTAGAGAGCATTGATGCTGATGTAACCACTCTTTCAAGTGAAATTGTTATTACACCGGGCATGACGGTCAGCGAGCTTAAAGAACGTGTTATAGACTATGAAAAGCGTATTTTTTATGAAAAGACCCGTTTTGGTGAACTAACCGGCGATAATAACCTTGATTTCAGCGCACCAGGTCAGTATGACGTGATTTACAATCATATTTTGGTACATAAGTACTACATCAATCAGGGCATACCGACTGAGATTGCTTTTTCTGATGCGCTTATATCGTGGTACCGCAATGTGTACAATCCTATTATGCAGGCTATCCACCAAGAATGGATAGAACTCAACTTTCCCGGCAGCAAACCGGGTGATTTGTATGTATGGCTTGTTAAGCATTGGGATTTTCTGAAGAAACAATACGGTATGCACTATTCTCTTATCTGTGCGGCGCGGGATTTCACGGTAAAATACGGACAGAGCCGCGGGCGCTTCTTTCGGTTTATTGCTGCGCTTGTAGACCGCTGGCTTCACAAAATAGCAAAACAATTCCACCACATAAAACCAAACGACCAGCCCTGACAGGCACGGCCTGTTTCAAAGTTCTCGGTATTGTATCGGGAACGATGTACGGCTTTTTGCCTGACAGGCACGGCCTGTTTCAAAGCTTCGGTGCCGTATCGGGAACGGCGTATGGCTTTTTGCCTACAGGCACGGCCTGTTTCAAAGCTTCGGTATTGTATCGGGAACGGCGTACGGCTTTTTGCCTACAGGCACAGCCTGTTTCAAAGTTTCGGTATTGGTATGAAGGGCGGCGGACGGCTTTTTGCCTGACAGGCACGGCCTGTTTTGTAAAGTGGCCGGTTCTCGCTTGGAATTGGGTGGCACGCCCTCTAGAAATGAGAGGACACAGATGGCTCTATACGAGAGACAGCGCCCAGAAAGCCGGCCGCGCTTCCTGCAATCACGAGCCGCTTACCACCTTGAACTTTTGTAATTCACCCATAAGCAGCCCTATCTGTTTCTTGTTCTCTATACTTATATCGTTTATCCTGTTCACCGCAGTATCTATCTGCTCTGCACCGGATGCCATCTCCTGCATTCCATCCCCTATCTCTACCGTGATCTGCTCAAGCGACTTGCTTTCCTTTATCACTTCACGGCTGCCGCTAATCATCCCGTGCGCAGTCCGCTTTACTTCTCCTGTGATCTCATTCAAACTACCCATCGATTCCAGTACGACTTTGCTACCCGTTCCTTGCTCTTCCATCGCATTACGAATACTCATCTCTTGATTCGTTACCGTCTTCACTCCTTCGCTTATTGCCTCAAAGTTCATCAAGACCGCGTTCGTGGCCGTGCTTATCTTGTCTATCGACTCTTTTATCTTATTCAGAACAATGCTTATGGTCTTCGATTGTTCACTCGAAGACTCAGAAAGCTTCCTGATCTCATCGGCAACAACGGCAAAACCTTTCCCCGCCTCCCCCGCGTGCGCAGCTTCTATCGCCGCATTCATTGATAAAAGATTCGTTTGGCTTGCAATACTCTCCATGACCGCATTGATCTCAAGTAAACCCTCTGACTCTTTAGCGATCTCTTGGATATCGCCGGATACTTCCTCTAGCCCTGTGCGCCCCACTTCAGAGGCTTGCGCAAGCTTGCTTACGTTGGCTTTGTTCTTAACAAGGGTCTGGGTTACGCTCTGAATGTTTGCCAGCATCTGCTCTACCGCAGTTGAGGAGTGGCTGACACAATCGATCTGCTTCTGAATCTGAGAGTTGAGCATTTCGACATTCTCTACAACTTGCCCCATGATGGTATGAGCGTCTTTAGCGCTCACCGCTTGTTTGTTGGTTTGCGACTTGATACTTTTGATGTTTGCGGTGATCTCGTTGATAGAGGCTGCGGTTTCAGTCATATTAGCGGCAAGGTCGGAACCGGTTTGCGAAAGCACGGCCGCTTCTTTCCTGACGGAAAGGACAAGATGCTTGATCTTGTCTATAGTGAAGTTCAAGTAACGGACAAGAGCGCCCAGCTCATCATTGGAATGTACGGCAAGCTCTTTGGTTAAGTCTCCTTCGGCAACATCTTTGAGTACCATCATGGTGTAGGCAATGGGACGGCTAATGGAACGGGCGGTGAGAATGACTCCAACAGACATAAAGATAATGGTAAGGATGCCTATGATAAGGCTTATAAGTCCCATTCGGTAAACCGGCGTCATAATGGTATTGTATGAAATGCTGATAGCCAAGATCCATGCACGAGGATCATGCCCGATAGTGAACGGCACTGCATAATACTTAGTAGCCGTCTTTGATTGAGCAGGAGTGTATAAGAAGGAGATGGCGGTTCCTGTATCGATCGCATTAACCATAGCATCAAGGAAGGGGCCGAAGGTATCGCTTTCTGAGTCGCGTATGTTCTTCCCCAGCCGGCTTGGGTCGGGGTGAGCAACAACAAAACCGCCTGAACTGAAAAGAAAGGCATGGCCATCGCCGAACGGTTTAACCTTTTCCACCAGAGTCTGTATTGTTGATAATGCAAGAACATCTCCTACCAGCCCTATGATCTTCCCGTTATCCTTTACCGGATGGCACATTTGGGCGCTTAGAAGGCGGGTTTCAGGATGCATAAAAGGATCAAATACAAAGTCTGTCGTGATCGGTAATTGCATAAGCGTATCCCACTCGAAACCTTGTATAGTGGTTACTACAGGACCGGTCTGTCCCATAGACCAAGCAGGCGTGTACCGTCCGTTTCCATCGGCTCCGGGAGCATTTGCATACTCTGCATCCATGCCGTCAAGCCCGTTCGGCGACCAGTTGGCATAAACATCGCTTAGCTCCGGATTCGTGATGAGCGTCTGCTTCATCATAAAGTTGAGCTGCTCCCGACGCTGCGGCGCCGGTATTTCTTTATAGCCTTCCATGAACTGGGCCAGACCTCGTGCCATATCCATATATTCATCAAACCACCTTCCTATTTGCTCACCGGTCTTTTCCGCAATGTTCCGTGCATCTTCATCCACCAGCCGGCTGATTTCCTGATCCGCTTCAAAAAGCGTAAGACTTGCTAAAAGCCCTATGCCGATGATGTTGATAGTACTGATAGTAACTATCAATTTAACGCCAATTTTCATAAATACTCCTTTTCTATACCACGAAGAAAAACAGACTGTACCACACTCTTGTATTTAAGGGGGTAACAATCCTTTAACAGTAGGGGGGGGGGGGGGGGGGGGGTAAACGCTGTTTTTTGCAAGACCCACCGGCCGGCTGATTTCCCGATCCGCCTCAAAAAGCATAAGACCTGCTAAAAGTCTTATACCAATGATTTTGATAGTACTGACAGTAACCATCAATTTAACGCCGATTTTCATAAATACTCCTTCCTTTAATAATAATTCTATCCATAACACATTTTATTACTAGTCTGAGCCGCAGGCAGGCCGCGCCTGTATACATGCAAGTATTGGTTGCTTTATAGTGTTTTGTAGGTTCTGTACACTCATTCTAATTCCAATCTCTAATGTATAGATATTGTAATATCTATACGTTGTTTTTGTCATCCGTTTTTTCATATCCATAAAAAGGAGGAACCGGCATGGAAACGATTAACCTATTAAGCTTTGGGTTTGCCGCCTTGCCCGTCTCAGCTTGACGTATGCGGGTTGCTGATCTCATCATCGTAGCCGCTTTGGCGCTCTTGTGGTACTGCGTTATACCACTCTTGGGCATCTTCTTTGATCGCAATAACTGGCATAAGTTCCGCCGCTGTTTTGACGATCTGCGGCAGGCCCCTCTACTCAATTACACCTCTTTGCACCGCAGCACAGAACCGGCCTATAGATTCACCGGCAGCTTTGAATCAATTAGCGATAAAAATATCCTGTGGATTCGTGGGGAAAACATAACTGTACCTGTCAATCTCATCGAAGCGCAGATATACTTGTTTTCTCTGTCAGGGATTCAAGCTGAGGTTAAGCGTATCCACTGGAATAAAATTACGACTTTGATTGAGGGCGGGCGGGTTTATGTAGGCGGCAGCCTCCGTATGCACAACGATCGGCTTGTGTTTTCCGGCACAAAGAAAGAACCGATTATTATCATTTTCTACGGGGACAACGACCGTTCCTTGAACGAACGGGTCTTGTGGGCGGGGCGGAACAACAACCAATACTTCAACAGCATTACCCCTTATTCGCTTGCCGCAGGGACATTTTCTTTTTTATGTATAGCATTTTCGTTTCTCAACCGCCCTGCTTTCCGCCTCACGGTGCTTATAGCTACCCTCGCAATCTTTATACCGCTTTTTCCCGTATTACCGCCGGGTATTCTATTTACCAGTCTATACAGTAAGTTGTGGCGGCAAACACGGACCCTGCGTTCGTACCGCGATACTATTGCGACACTCCTGCGCTATGAAAACCAGTATTTGCCGGACGGTGAGTATTACGGTTCGGTACGGGTGGACAAAATGCCGGCTGATCTGCCTTCTTTGGTGCAGATCAGAGGCAAAAACACCGAGTGGACAATATTCGGTGTTATACGCAAAGACAGCCCTCTTCCGGTAGAACCGTCCGACTTCGCAGCGCTCTACGGTTTTATACCGGGCAGCCCTGAGCAGCTTAGCCGTTTCTATACGACTGCGGCCTCTATACTCTCGGTAATTGCAGTTCTGTTTCTTGTAGCCGGTATCGCCCTTAACATATTCTTTATCGCCCTGCTTATATCGCGGATTTCATAGCCTTTGTTGTATTGACAGATGCTGCCGATAGCAGAAATACTTTTTGCTATGGAAAAGCAAAACTATACGGATTTTAACGCCGCTGTCATTGATGGATGGGTAAGAAGCGGCTGGGAATGGGGGACTCCTCTAAGCCACGATGATTTTGTAAAGGCAAAGAACGGCGAATGGCGTGTCTTGCTCACCCCTGCTCGGTATGTTCCTCAAGAGTGGTTTGTCCCTTCGCTGAAGGGGAGAAAGTTACTGGGGCTTGCCTGCGGCGGCGGCCAACAAATGCCTGTCTTTGCAGCGCTGGGAGCCGATTGTACGGTGCTTGATTATTCCGATGAACAACTTGCCAAAGAGCGCTGCGTTTCTGAAAGAGAATCATACTCAATAAACATAGTCAAAGCGGATATGACGAAAAGACTGCCGTTTAACGACGGTGAGTTTGATATAATCTTTCACCCGGTATCGAACTGTTATATAGAAGATGTCTATCATATCTGGAACGAATCGTCCCGTGTGCTAAAGGATAAGGGAGTCCTAATAGCCAGCATGAATAACGGGCTTTGTTATTTGTTCGACAGCACTGAAAACTTACCGTTGGTGGTTACGAACAAATTACCCTATAACCCCTTGAAAGACCCTGCACTCTACGAAAAGGTGGCCGCCGAGCATGACGCTCTTGAATTTAGCCACTCGTTGGAGGAGTTAATCGGCGGGCAGTTAAAAGCAGGCTTTATCCTGACCGATCTGTATGAAGATCATGATACCGTCGGTGTATTAAAAGACTATGCGCCTTCCTACATTGCAACGCGGGCAATCAAGCAGGCCGGCCTGTCTCTAAACTTCGGTTTTGTATCGGGAGCTGCGTACGATCAACGGTGTCAGCGGCGCCACTATCAGCGGTGCTAATGGCGCATGAGTTAGGGAGCTTCTCAGCCGTAGGCTAGGTCTGACCTCAACTCCAGCCTATGCCTGAGATTGTCTTGCGCCTGCTTCTTCTCCAATTGAATTGTAACTCTTTATCAGACATCTCAAAGACTCTGCCGACTGTGGTTGACAACTGGTATCCGGTCGGGCTATAAAAACAAAGGAAAACAGGCTATGGATATTAAAAATTTACACCCAACTACCGACAGTACTAACACCGCTATCGAGAACACTACGGCGGCAGCCGAATATGCTGAAAAAGCCCGCATCATAAAAAGAGCCTCCATCATTGCGCTGATAGGCAATGCCTTACTGGCGCTGCTCAAAATAGGCATCGGATGGGCGGCTTCAAGTCTTGCAGTAGTTGGCGACGGTGTTGATTCCGCGATTGATATGTCGCTTGCTTTTATGTCTTTGTTGGTGGCACGGGAGATTACGCGGCCTGCGGATGCGGATCACCCGTGGGGTCATGGCAGGGTGGAAACGGTAGCTACGGCGCTTATGGCGTGTATTCTTTTTTTTGGCGGTGCTCAGATTCTTTTGGGCGCCGCCAAACGCATATATGCCGGATCCGCCATTAGTATTCCGGATTTTTCTGCACTTATAGTAACCGTTGTTTCTATAGTAGGAAAAATCATCCTTGCGTGGAGTCAATATGCTTTGGGTAAAAAGGCAAAGTCGAGTTTGTTGAAAGCAAATGCAAAGAATATGCTATCCGATATCTTTATTTCGAGCTTGGTCTTTGTGGGGCTTATTTTTTCCTCTGTCTTTAATGTCGGGATTGTGGACCCGGTTATTGCTTTTTTCATAGGAATAGGGGTTATTAAGACTGCGGTCGGTATTCTCATTGAAGTGAACAGAGAATTCATGGACGGGAACACCAAAACGGAGTCCTACCGGGTGGTTTTTGATGCGGTTCATTCGGTAGCCGGCGCAAAGAATCCGCACAGGACACGTATGCGCCGCGTTGCCGGTTTTTGGGACATTGACATTGATATTGAGGTTGATCCTGAATTGAGTGTTCAGGATGCGCACAAAATCGCATCGGCGGTAGAGCAAGCGATTAAAGCGCGTATTGATTGTGTATACGACATAATGGTTCACATAGAACCGGAAGGGCGAGGCGGTCATACCAACGAAGGATACGGACTTTCAGAGAAGGACATACAGGCGCGGCCATAGGCCAG
>JAITAM010000241.1 GCA_031284085.1 Spirochaetaceae bacterium | reverse complement strand
AGGTTCTTTTACAAGTCCCGCCTTAACGGGATTCTGATCAATGTAGTTATACACGTTCCCGAAGTCTTGCTCGTCCGTTATCACCCGCGAATAGAACCTATCTCCCCAGAAATGTCCAGTCTTATGGTTCATTTTGTTCCAGCGGATCGCAAAGACCATCTTAATCCATTTCAATATCTCAGAAAGGCTTTGTCCTTCTGCTGGAGTGATAAGAAAGTGGAAGTGATTCGACATAATACAAAAGTTCCAAAGCTTGAACTTGAAACCTTTTACCGTTAATGCTTCCTCGACTATGGCGAGGAACAGCTCTTTCATCTTATCGGGATCGAGTTCAAAGAGGAATCGATTAACTACCGAGAAGATATAATAGGTGAGGCCTAAATCAGTACGGCCTCGCGGACAATAGTGTGATGCCATACATAGATAACGGGGAAAACATGGCATTTTGCTTTAGTTTTTCGTTCTTTTTTTACTCTTTTTTTTTCTTGAGGCTAGGACTGACCTGATTTCTGGCTCTGTCGGAGAGTTCTGTTCTGGACAAACACCCAGCCATACAAGGTCTGACCTGATTTTAACCTGATTTTAGACTGGAAGTCTCAGTCGCAGGCTGTTTCAAAGGTTCTTGTATCAGGAATAGAGTACGGCTTTTTGCCTGCAAGAAGCGGGAGAGGACTGACCTATTTTGGCAGGAGGACTGACCCCTTCACCCCCTAGTCAGGGCCTCTTTGCCACCCCCTACTCCAGCGCCTGAACACCCCCTAGCTCTGACCCTTTGGGCTAGGGTCTCAGCCACAGCCTGTTTCACGGGAATAGTGTACGGCTTTTGCCTGATAGAAGCGGATAGGGGACAGACCTTGCGCCGACCGTCTGAAGGTGTCTCAGAAAACAGGTCAGACCTCCTTCCCAAAGGGGTCAGACCTGCTGTCAGGCAAAAAGCCGTACTCTACTCCCGATACAACAACCTCAAAAACAGGCCGTGCCTGCTGGGAAAAAACAGATGCCCTTCAGAAAAACTACAGATTTGTATACTACCATCTTTATCACTATGAACCCTTTGCCATACCGCCCTTGCTAAAGGCGTCTAACACGGCACGTTCATTGAGTTTGCAGGATTTTATATACATGAGATTACACAAAACTACCGGCGCCGTGCTTATCCTTGCCGTATTGATAGTACTTATCTTCTTTTCAAGAACACTGTACACAATAAACCAGCCGGAAGTTTCCGGAGTAAAACCCTTTCGAGGAACCTTGCACAAACTTGAGCTGAGCGGCGGCACAACGGATTGGGCGGAACGCGATACTACCTACGCCGCACGAGGCGGCATTGTCAGCGCCGTATTGGCAAAAGAAGGGGACAGCGTGAAGGCAGGCCAGAGCATTGTGTGCATGGATTTCAAACGTGGAGAAACAGAACGGCGCCTTGCGGAAATGCAGAATAACCGTATCAAAGTGCAGAACGAGATACAAAATACGCAAAGGAAGCTCGAACGGCTCAAGGCGGCTCTTGGGCGCGCGGAAGAACAGACGGTTTTTGATACGGAGCAGATGACGGCAACTGATTTTGATATTATCAAGGCAAAGGCCGCTCTTGCATACGCCGAATTAGCGTATACATACGGGGCGATAAGCCGGCGTGATCTTGAATATGCGCAGTACACCGTGCAAGCCGTCTACCTTAACGCTCAACGTGAATGTGAAACTCTGTATCAGGAGATTGAAGCAAAGAAGCTCGATCTAAAAACGATGCAAGTGCAAGAAGAGGCGTACCATGAGCTTTTACGTGATTATAGCGCCTACGCCGAAATCAAAGCGCCCTGCGATGGTATTCTCAGCTCGCTTCGTGTTGAGAAAGGGCAATTCATACCTGAGAACGAGCCGCTCTTCTCTCTGGGAATAGGCAATAAGTTCACGGTGGAATGTACGATTAGCCTTGACAATAACTTTGTGGTACAGGGAGACCGCTGCGAACTCAGCAATTCTTCGCACGTGTTGGAGGGTCTTGTTACGAGAGTAAAGCCTCAAGAGCGCGGCAAAACAGTTGCCGTCAGTGTCGTATCTGACGAAATAAGCGAAGGAGAAACTTTTGATATTCGGTTTGAGAAAGAAAGCGGCTTGTTCTATACCCTTGTGCCGAACGCTGCGGTCAATCAGGATAATGACGGCTACTTTCTTAACCAGCTCAAACGGCGTAAGGGCATCCTTGGCGAAGAGTATTACCTTCAAAGGCTCAATGTGTATATAGGAGACGGCGACTCGGACAATACGGCGATCATAAAGGGGATTAGCTTTTTTGAACCGGTGGTTCTTCTCAGCGACAAGCCGGTTACGGAAGGCGATGTGGTTTTGTTAAAGAATGAAGATGAGTTTTTTGAGCAATAAATGCCGTACCGCTCTGCTCGCAAGTTTGGCGCTTTTATGTGTAGTGATGATTGTTCTTGCGCTGCTGGTCGATCGGGGCGGGTACGACAATCTGCTCCTTGCAGCGCCTCTGAGCTATTTTGGAACGGAGATCGATCTTGAAAACATAGAGCGCTTCTGTGAAGATGAATTTCTTGTAACGTACGAGCTGCCCTTTCTGTGCAGCGTATCAAACGGCAGCAATCGGTACGAATTGACCGGTATTGCGACAAACAATATATGGTCCAGCATAAACGCCTGCCGGATGATAAGCGGCTCTTTCTTTACTAAAGGCGCTTACGATACAAAAGCGCGCCACGCAGTTCTGAACCGGAGCGCCGCCTTTGCAATCTTTGGTGGGAACAATATCGCCGGTAAAACCCTCAAGATACAGTATGGGAGCTGGATTATAACCGGCGTGATAGATGACGGCGATGATGAGGCCGGACATATCTACATACCGTCATCCACAGGTGCATTATTAGGTTTGAGCGGCGGCAGCGCAACGGTACTCCTTGCTCTACTCGACCCGACCGGCGGTATTGATGAACTCTATGCAAAACATGCGCTTAAAAGTCTGGGTTTGCGGGAGGATAGGTACACCTGCATCAACCTGCAAAAGGCTGCCGGGATGTATTGGGAACGCTTGTTTGTCGTACTTCAGTGTGCCTTTTGTTTAATACAAGGTAGTGCAGCGTGCCTGTTCTTTTCTAAGCTGAAACTATACACGGTGCGGGTTATAGGCTTCTCTAAAAAGCTGTATGCGCGTGAAGTTTTTAGAACCGATCCTGCCCTTACGTTGAAACTTGTTATGAATGCTCTTTTATGTGCAGCTGCGATTGTTCTGTGCACTGTTCTTTTAATGCGGATTATTTTGACCGGTCTTTCGTGGCGTGCGGTAAGCTCTTTACAGGAGGTGCCGGCTTTTACGCATTTTGCCGTAAAACTAAAAGCTTTGCAGGATTATGCAGGCGCTGATCTTGTTGTGTTCATAGCCCTTCTAGGTATTCTTATACTTAATGCCGGTATTAGACTGTATGCGTATAAAGGCTCACATGCCGGTAAGCTATAGGCTGTCTCAAGGTATCAGAAGCGTAGCTTCAAAGAGGTAGTAATTCCAATTCAAGAAGAACAAGCGGGTAATTAGCTGGGCCGCAATTTCTTCAAAATAGTAATGGACAAAAAGCATATTTTATTGTTTAGTATTATAAGTAAGTTATAGTGTGGGGATTTATGAGAAGATTAGGCGTTATCTTCCAAATACATTCTTGCGCTTAAGAACTATTTGCCTCTTTATTTACTCTATAAAAAAGCCGATAAAAAGTCGGGAGGATTTATATGAACAGCTTTAATAAAACAGTTGATCTACTACACCGTGCTTTAGATGCATCTAGTATGCGGCGTAGTATTATTGCAAATAATATAGCTAATGCCCAAGTACCGAATTTTAAGCGCTCGGACTTGAATTTTGAAACTGAACTTAAGCGAGCGCTGGACAGTGAAAAACAGAAGCCGGAATTGGAGCTTAGGCTAACGGATTCACGGCATATTTCAAACCGGACTACGATTGACTATCAGACCGTAACACCGCGGCGGGTACTGGATTATATCAGTACATCAAATAACAATGGAAATAATGTTGATGCCGACCAAGAATTTATGCGTGCATTAGAAAACCAAATGACGTATACTGTGCTAGCACAAGCAGAGACTTTTGAATTTAGTCAGATCAATATAGTATTGAGGTAACAGATGGGGATTTTTACTTCTATAAATATAGCAGCCACCGGCATGAGTGCTGAGCGGCTTCGTTCTGATGTAATTGCCGACAATATTGCTAACGCATCAACTACACGTACTGCGGAGGGCGGGCCATTCCGCCGAAGCCGGGTAATTATGCGTCCAAAAGCTGAAGGTCCGTATTGGCGTTCGCCATTTTTACCGGAAATGATGGATAATGGGGGAGGTAGTGGTGTACAGGTTGTGGAAGTACAAAAAGATACAGCAGCAAAACCTCGACTTGTGTACGATCCGACACATCCGGATGCAATTAAATCCGGTCCTCAGTCTGGTTATGTAGAAATGCCGAATGTGGATATTGTAACCGAAATGGTTGATATGATCGCAGCAACACGCGCTTATGAAGCTAATGCTTCTATTATTGATGGTTCTAAGTCCATGTTTCAACAAGCGCTTGAAATAGGCGGGAGGTAGTAGTGTTAACGATGACGCTAACTGATCCACGGCATATAGCACAAGCCCCGGTTTCCTCTGGTACAATGCTTTCAACAATAGGTAAAACTATCGGTGCTGATACAGTAACAGGGTCGGGTAGTTTTGAAGAAATGATGCTCCGCGCTTTGGATGATGTTTCAGGACAGCAGCAAAGCGCAGAACAGCTTATACAGACTGCCATTACAGATCCGGATTCAGTTGATATTCATGACATCACCATAGCTCAAGCAAAAGCATCAATGTCGCTTAATATTACAAAAACAGTGCTTAACCGCCTCGTACAGGGCTGGAAAGATATTATCAATACACGGTAGAATGAAAAAGATTAATAAAGTTAATATTTATTCACAGCTGCCCTTGAAAAGGACAGAATTTTATCGACATTCTTAATTTACTGGAATTCCCGGAGGGGAAACGTGGGTGAGTTTTTCAGAAAAATAACAGGACAACTCAAGACTTTATGGGGAAAATGGTCTCTAGTACAAAAATTGATACTCCTTGGAATAGGTATAGCAGCAATAGTGGGTATTATTGTACTTTTTTCGGTATCATCATCTCCTACTATGGCGCCGGTTATTGATACTCCTATCCGTGATGAAAATTTGCGAGACCGGATCGTTACTCGTATCAATCTTGAAAATGTCAAGACAACCGTATCTCCGGCGGGCATTGTTATGGTAGAAAATGCGGACACAGCACGTCGAATGCGTTCTATTCTTATTCGTGAAGATCTTATTCCTGCCGGTACCGACCCTTGGGAAATTTTCGACAGAGAGCGCTGGACTATCACTGATTTTGAACGAAATGTAAATTTACGCCGAGCTATTACCCAGATGGTTACTGACCATATAAGAGCTCTGGACGATATCGATAATGTCAGTGTGACTATTGTATCGCCTGAACGGCAAGTTTTTTCATCCGACCAAAATCCGGTAACAGCGAGTGTCATTATCACTCCTAAACCCGGAAGTGACATTACTGAAAACCGGAAGAAAATTGAAGGCATACAAAAAATACTCAAATTTGCAATTGAAGGCTTAAAAGATGAAAATATTGTTATTGCTGACTATACCGGTTTAGTTCTCAATGATTTTACTGGTATGGAGAATATGGATTGGCTTGCGGCTATTGACCGTGGCAATAAAATGATACGGGACCTTGAAAATCGTTACCGTGCAACTGTTTTAAGTGCTTTACAAAGCAATTTTGGTGCAGATCAAGTTCGAGATCTTAATATAAAAATTGATATGGATCTTTCTAAAAAAGCGGTTACCACTGAAGAATACTTTCCGATTACTTTGAAAGAGCGGACTCCAGGGCTTGCTTACGATGATTCTGAATCTGCTACTTCAATTACCCGATCCAAAACTCAGTCCAATACAACATGGGAAGGTACCGGTTATAACCCTGAAGGTCCGGCCGGTGTTGAAGGACAAACTGCACCTGCTTTCCGTGATATGAGTAATCTTTACGGTAAGGTAACACAGGAAACTTTGGTCGACAATGAAGAAATCAATAAGCGAGTCATTCAGGAAGAGCGTAGCCCTAGTATAGATAGAATCACCGTATCGGTAAACATTGACGGAACATGGAAGATCAAATATGACGAAGATAAAAATCCGATAATTGCGGTAGACGGTTCATTAGAGCGTGAATATATACCAGTCTCACCTGAGACTTTGCGGAACGCTCAAGCTTTAATTCAAAATGCCATAGGATACAACGCTGCACGGGGTGATTCGGTTACAGTCACCAATATTCCCATTAACCGGGAAGCTCAGTTCAAGGAAGAGGATACCGCTTTTTTCAAAGCAAAACAGTTCAGGATAACTATTCTGATATTTCTTGGCGGACTTGTCTTTTTACTGTTAATATTTATTTTGTTCCGGGCTGTTTCACGCGAGATAGAAAGAAGACGGCGACTTGCTGAAGAGGATCGAGCAAGGCGTGAACAGGCACTTCGTGAAAGTGCGCTTATGCAGGTAGAAGAACAAGATGCAAATGCAAACCTTTCTGTTGAAGAACGCAGTCGTCTTGAAATGATGGAAAATATTACTAATATGGCAAAAGGCCATCCGGAAGATGTAGCACAGCTTATCCGGACATGGCTTCTGGAGGAATAAAATAAATGGCAAAAATAACCACCGGTAATGATAATAATAAGAAAAAAAAATTGGGGCCCGGTTATTCCGGTAGACAGAAAGCCGCAATTTTTTTGGTAACCATGGGCTCAGAGGTGTCGTCAGAAATATTCAAATATCTTCGTGAAGATGAAATTGAAACAATTACCTTTGAGATCGCTCGTCTTGAAACGGTAGATCCGGAGCAGAAAGATGCCATCTTGCAAGAATTCCAAGAATTGATGCTGGCAAACCAATTTATTACAACCGGCGGTATTGACTACGCACGAGAACTCCTCGAGAAAGCTCTGGGTACAAATAAGGCGATTGATGTTATCAACCGCCTTACCTCCAGTCTGCAAGTGCGTCCTTTTGACTTTATCCGTCGTACCGATCCGGCACATTTGCTTAACTTTATCCAGCAGGAACATCCGCAAACTATGGCTTTGATTTTGGCGTATTTGGAGCCGAATAAAGCATCAATTATTTTACAAAATCTCCCTACCGAGGTTCAAAGCGATGTTGCGCGCCGGATTGCTACCATGGATCGTACCAGCCCGGAAGTCTTGCGCGAGGTAGAGAGAGTCCTTGAAAAGAAATTGTCTACGCTGTCCAGTGAAGATTATACGGCTGCCGGTGGTGTTGAGAGTATCGTTGAAATATTGAACTTGGTTGATCGTGCTTCAGAAAAGCAGATTATTGAGTCTTTGGAGGATGAGGATCCGGAACTTGCCGAAGAAATCAAGAAACGTATGTTCGTCTTTGAAGATATTGTTATGCTTGATGACCGGGCTATTCAAAAAGTTATGCGTGAAGTCGATTCTCAAGAATTAGCAAAAGCTCTTAAATCGGTAGATACTGAGGTACAAGATAAAATATTCAAAAATATGAGTAAGCGTGCTGCTGGTATGCTCCGAGAAGATATGGAATACATGGGACCGGTGCGCTTAAAAGATGTAGAGGAAGCCCAGCAAAAAATCGTTGGTATTATCCGCCGGCTTGAAGATGCTGGTGATATAGTTATTGCTCGTGCCGGTGAGGATGAGTTAGTAGTATGACAAAAGCAGTACTGCGTGTAGAAGAAGTTGCTCTTGACAAAAATGCTGTCATTCTTGCGCCTCCTCATGCCTTCCCGGAGCTGGCATACCTTGCTGCAGAAGATAAAAAAGAAGACGAGAAAGTCGAAGAAGAAGAGGATTTGGGTCCTACAATAGAGGATCTTAAACAAGAAGCAGAGACATTCAAGGCACAATGGGAAGCGGAAAAAGAGTTGATGATCCGGACTGCAAAATCAGAAGCCGAGAGTATTGTGAAACATGCCGAGGATCTTGCATTTCAAGAAGTAAAGCGTAAAACTAGCGAGATACAGATGCTATCGCGGCAGGCTGACGATGAAGCCGCACGTATTGTAGAAGAAGCGCAGGATAAAGCACAAGAAATCGAGAGATCTGCCCAAACTGCTTTTGAAGCTGAACACCAAGAAGCTGTTGAAGCCGGACTTCAGGAAGGTAGAGAGAAGGGCTACAGTGAAGGTAAAGCAGAAGTAGAGCGCCTAATTGCTCGAATGCAGACAATCTTGGAACGCGCCCAAGAAAAACGTACCGAGATATTGCTTGAAACTGAGCGGCAAGTTGTGGATCTGGTGCTGCTTATTACCCGCAAGGTAGTTAAAATTATTTCTGAAAGTCAAGAAAGTGTTATCAGATCCAATGTTGTGCAGGCGCTCCGTAAGGTGAAAAATCGTGGCGACGTCATCATCCACGTTAATATCGCTGATATTAAATTGACTACGGAACATACCAAAGATTTTATTGCAGCGGTAGAAGGTATAAAAAGTATACAGATTATAGAAGATTCGTCGGTTGATAAAGGCGGCTGCATCATCGAAACTGACTTTGGTGAAGTCGATGCACGAATATCCAGCCAGTTGGCAGAACTGGAAAGTAAAATACTTGAAATTACCCCAATTACTATTAAACCAAAAACAAGTCCTTCAAGTTCTTCATAACAATACAGAATCATTTGTGTAAATAACTTTCTGTTCTTATTCTTCTCAGAAATTGAATTGTATGTAACGTGTGAATACTGAAAAGCAGCCGGCTACGCTTGATAGCCGGTAAGAGAAATTAAGACGCTTCATGCTTATCAACTTGTTATGATCGGCTATAATTGGGCGCTTCTTGGGTAATGGTTATATCGTGCGTATGACTTTCTCGCAAACCGGCTGTTGTGATCCTAACAAATTGCCGATAGTTTTTTAACGCTTCAATGTCCCGACAGCCGCAGTAACCCATGCCTTTTTGCAAACCAGAAACAAGCTGATGTAAGTAGTTGCGTAAAGCCCCCTTATATGGAACCCTGCCTTCAATGCCTTCAGGCACCGGCTTTTCATCTTTTGTTATCTGATACCGATCTCCACTACCGGCATTGATCGCCCCTATGCTCCCCATGCCCCGGTATTCTTTGTAGATACGCCCATCAAAGATAATCTCATTACCCGGCGACTCTTTTAAGCCGGCGAAAAGATTGCCGATCATCACCAAATTAGCGCCAGCGCCTATAGCTTTGGTAATATCGCCGGAGAATTTAATGCCGCCGTCCGCTATAATTGGAATATCGTGCTGAGCCGCCTCTTGCGCGCAATCCCAAACAGCCGTAAACTGCGGAACTCCAATACCGGCTACGATTCGTGTTGTGCAGATTGAACCCGGACCCATACCGACTTTGACCGCATCGGCGCCTGCATCAATAAGCCGGCGCGTCCCTTCTTTTGTGGCAACATTCCCGCCTATGACCGGCACGGAAAACTCTTTTTTTATATTCTGTACCGCATCGCATACGTTTTTCGAGTCTCCGTGAGCGCTGTCTATCACCACATAATCGACTTTGGCGGCTTTCAGCAAAGGAAGCCTGATGCGGTAATCCTGCGGAGAGACGGCCGCGCCTACAATAAGCCTGCCGTCCGGATCGGTTGCCGCTTTAGGAAAGCGATCGTGCTTTTCCATGTCTTTGACTGTAATTAAGCCGATGAGTCTGCCCCTGTCATCGACTACCGGCAGCTTTTCGATGCGGTGTTTATCAAACTTCTTCCGTGCGCTTGCGACTGACGGCCTGCCTTGTTCAGTGATTACATCACGGGTCATCACCTTTACCACAGGCAATTCGTCATTGACGCAAAAACGCAGATCACGGCTGGTTATAATGCCCAAAAGGCGGCCGTTGGCGTCAACGACCGGCATACCCGATACATCAAACCTGTCCATTATTGCTTTGACATCCTGTATCAAAGCAGTTTCGGGAACCGTTACCGGCGAGTCGATTATCCAGTTAAGGTAGCGTTTAACGTGGGCGACCTGCTGGGCTTGTTCTTCAGGCTTGAGGTTTCGGTGAATTACCCCGGAGCCTCCTTCTAATGCAAGCGCAATAGCGAGTCTGTCTTCGGTAACTGTATCCATAGCGGCAGAAATAATCGGCACGTTGAGGGACACGGCGGCACACAGAGTCGTGCGGACATCGCACTCCCGCGGTAATAAATCGGAATAACCCGGCAGGAGGAGTACATCGTCATAAGAAAGTGCTTCTCTAAACATAAACAAGAGTATACAAGCGGCATGAAGAAATGGCTAGAGGCCGCTCTCAACAGCCGCAGCCTGTTTCACCCGCCAGCGGGTTTTTAAGTTTCGGCATTGTATCGGGAGGCGGAGTACGGCTTTTGCCTGCAAAGAGCAGGACAGACTGATTCAAACCCATCAGCGGGGGGTAAAGTTTCGGCACTGTATCTGGAGGCGGAGTACGGCTTTTGCCTGCAATGAGCAGGCCAGTCTACTTCAAACCCATCAGCGGGTTTTAGAGTTTCGGCATTGTATCAGGAGGCGGAGTACGGCTTTTGCCTGCAACGAGCAGGCCAGTCTGCTTCAAACCCATCAGCGGGTTTTAGAGTTTCGGCATTGTATCAGGAGGCGGAGTACGGCTTTTGCCTGCAATGAAGCAGGATAGGGGACAGACCTCACGGCCTGCCTCCGGAGAGATGCGGTACTCTCCGCCAAGAGATGCGGTACTCTCCGCCGAGAGATGCGGTACTCTCCGCCGAGAGATGCGGTACTCTCCGCCAAGAGATGCGGTACTCTCCGCCAAGAGATGCGGTACTCTCCGCCGAGAGATGCGGTACTCTCCGCCGAGAGATGCGGTACTCTCCGCCGAGAGATGCGGTACTCTCTGCCAAGAGATGCGGTACTCTCCGCCGAGAGATGAAGTACTCTCCGCCAAGAGATGCGGTACTCTTCGCCGAGAGATGAAGTACTCTCCGCCAAGAGATGCGGTACTCTCCGCCGAGAGATGCGGTACTCTCCGCCTAGAGATGCGGTACTCTCCGCCGAGAGATGCGGTACTCTCCGCCAAGAGATGCGGTACTCTTTTCCGAGAGATGCGGTACTCTTTTCCGAGAGATGCGGTACTCTTTTCCGAGAGATGCGGTACTCTTTTCCGAGAGATGCGGTACTCTCCGCCGAGAGATGCGGTACTCTCCGCCGAGAGATGCGGTACTCTCCGCCAAGAGATGCGGTACTCTTTTCCGAGAGATGCGGTACTCTTTTCCGAGAGATGCGGATAATTTTCAAGAAAGACTCCCGTATCTTAAACAGGCTGCGCCTGCTTCTTACAGGCAAAAAGCCGTACTCCATTCCCGATACAACAACCTTTGAAACAGGC
>JAITAM010000180.1 GCA_031284085.1 Spirochaetaceae bacterium | reverse complement strand
GTTTCTAAGCTTCGGTGCTGGTATCAGGAAACAGATATACAGCTTTTTGCCTGTAAGAAGCGGGATAGGGACAGACCTCAGGCCAGCCTGTTTCTAAGGTTGTTCTATCAGGAGCGGAGTACGACTCTTCGTCTGATAGAAGCGAGTAGGGGTCAGACCTTCAGTTCATTTTTAGATAAAGACTGTCGCATCATTTTAGAGAATCAAGTAATTAAGTGAGAATTTTAGAAAGACTCCCTTATCTCATACTTGGACTGTCAGGTGGCGGCGGTGCTTAAAAGCACAATAGCCTGTTTAAGCAGAGCTTTTTCACGCTCCGAGGCGCTTGGTGAGCCATGTATCATGGTCTCGGCACGAGAGAGAGCCTCCAAAGCCGATTTGCGGCTGTAACCCATTTGCAAGAGAGCCTCAAGCAAGTCGCTTTGAGGATGCGCGTAGCTGCCTGTCCCCTTTGTCGAGCTGAGTTTACCTTTGAGCGACAGAATCATCTTTTGCGCGATTTTTTTGCTAATGCCGGGGGTAGCCTCAAGCCGCCCCAAATCCTCAGTATCAAGCGCCTGTTCCAAATCCGATTGGCTTATGCCGCCCATGATTTTAAGCGCATTTCGAGGTCCTATGCCGTCAATTTTAAGTAAGTCTAAAAACATAGAGCGCCTCTTCTCGTCCATAAAGCCGAAAAGGCGCATCGCGTCCTCTCTATGGTAGAGCCAGACCCAAACCCGTGCAGTCTCTCCGGCTTCAGGCAGACTGCGAAGATCAAGAGCCGGCATGGCAATATCCCATTCAATGCTTCCGGTATCAAGGCGCACGCTATCCGCGGTTTTTTCGCTGACCGTTCCCCGTATGCTGTTAAACATTATTCTATCCAGAAACGTATGCCAAGATTTATAGGCAGGCTTGGATTATCAAGCTTGACTGTCGGCTTGAAGTAAAGCCCTAGCGTAGGCACCGTTTGGAGGTACAGCTCCACATGATTGTTTGCAAAGCCGGCGCTTATACCCAAAGGCATACGAAGTCCGCTCCCTATGTTAAAATCAGTATCCGTCATGCTTAACGAGGCGTAAAGACCTGCGCCCAGAAAAGCGCTCAAAGGCGTTCTCTTAAAGGGAAGCCGTACAAGCCACCAATCCGCCGTAATGCTGGTGCTGTTGATAATATCCTGCTCTTCGCTCATGTTCCAATTAAAACTCATGTGCATAATCCGGTCGGGACTAATTGCAAGCGCCATACCCATAGGCAGAGTATCTTGCACCACAATATTACCCTGCACGCCCAGCCCAAGAGCCGATGCACCGGCTGTAATACCGACCATGAGCGCCAGTATCATAGTATTCTTTTTCATAACCGCAAGTCCCGTGCCGCTGTCTTGGACTAAATTCGGCACAGGCTCCTTTCCTCCTGAAAAATAGCTCAGCTTTTAGCAAGCACCAAAAGCGAACCGATAAACAACATAATGTCGCCTGCAATAAAAAGAACGGCGCTCAAAGGAAAGCCAAAAGAGACAATAGCCCCTATAATAAGAATATTGAGGATGCTCCGGTAACACGACAAGAGTATCATAAAAATAACCGGCGCTATCAAACAAAAGACTATTATAAAGAAACGAGTATAGTTCTTTGCCCGATAACGCCAGCCCATAGCAAGGATAATTATCGTTAAGGGCATAAAAAACATGGCTTCAACAAAGCGATAGAGCAGTTCCGCATAGAAAATCGGTTTAAGATAACCGAAAGAACTGTACTGGCGCGCCGCAGTAAAGAGTTCTAATACAGACAACTGGTCGACGGTGCTGGTAGATAGCTTTGTTAAAGCAAGAAAGTCATTGTAGGTAATATCAAAGGTCAAGTACCCTGCAGCAAACTCTGAAGGGCTAAAGACCGGGTCCCAGCGCAGCTCCTCGTCATACCGGCCAAGAGCTTGTAGTATAAAACGGGTTTGCGGTTGATTGTTTATCAAAACCGGAACGACCTTACTGTAATCAGCTTTAACCTCTAAGCGTACAGTATTGGTACTGTCTAAAATAATAATCTCTACGTTCCGTCCGGATGAATATCCGTTTTGTATTGACAGCTCCTCCATACGAAGGATAATCCGACTGCCGCTGCTCGTATCCGGTATGGAAAGAAGAAGATTGTTAAAAATCTGCATCTTTAGTTGTTCCAGTTCGTCAACAAAGAAAGCGCAATTTTGTATTTCATTAAGCGTTATAGCAAAGAAATTGTCGATCTCAGAGTCGTTCAGACTATGCTCAATAAACCAGTCAAAAATATAGTAAGCCTTTATCCAGTTCTCCGCTAAAAAAGCATCGTAGCCATCACGCTTTCTGTTGTACAGGTCATGACTCTCCAGTTCAGGCACAATCCCTATTGCCTGCCATGCAGCATCGGCAAGAGAAGCAGCTTGCGCTTGCTCTTGGGATTTGCTTTGTGCAAGCCGCAGCGCAAGAGTAGCCAGCCAGTGAGCATCGTAGTAACGCTCCTCCTCTAAAGCCTCCCGCGCCATACTAATCGCTCCCCCTGCCGTAGCCGGTCCATCGTAATTATTTGCAGGCGGCGCTTCGGGGCTTGAATACGGCACAGTGCGCCGCGATGAAAGTACCGATGTAATACTTTCATCACGAATATCAACTGTTTCTAAGATTGAGTTTATATCAGGATTGTTCGGCCATATACGCTCGCAAGTATTGATAAAAGGTATTGCCTGCGCCCATTCAAGCCTTACCGCATGAATTAACACTCTTTCTCGGGCTTCGGTAAAAAGCCGAGCTTGAAAGCGCATAGCCGCGGCAGCCTGCTGGCTTAAAGGAACAAAGAGAAACACAGAGCAAACGTATAAAAGAGCGGCTGCAATCGCTGTAACAATAGGCCCCTTCATCAGGTTCAAAAAGCGAGGAGAATAAAGAGAAAAGCTGTCGTCGTAGTATAAAAGCCCAAAAGGGATAAGTATCCCTGATAGTATTAAAGCCGGAAGTAAGTAGAGAAAGTCTTCTAATCCATTGTTACAACGCCATATAAAAAAATAAATTCTTAAAGGAGCTTCGTCAGCCGGGAATACAAACTGGAAAAGCACAATAAGTAGAAAAGACACGGCAAGGTAAATGATAAAGAGACCTAAGGGAGACTTGATATAATCTCGGCTGCTCATAAGTTTTTCCACCTTTTGACTAGGCGCACTACGACGGTGCATAAAATAATAGCAAAGGCAAGCACGGTAAACAGTATAGGCTCAATAAACATCGAAGGTACTTGTACTAAAAACACGTCCAGCCTCCGTAATACCGGCTTAAAAATCAGAAATCCTAAAAAAGCGCCGCTCCCTAAACATACGTTGACCGCAGGCCATTCACTTATCCTAAATAAGCCGTACAATGACAGCAGCAAAAATAGTAGTGCGCTTAAATAAACTGTAAACGATAGCAAGCTTTCGTGCAACCGTTTTTCAAATTGCTCTGCTATCGACAAGAATCCGCCGTTCAAAAGTGAAAAGAAGCGGTCTACAAAAGGAGAGAGTGTCGGCAGGTTGCCTTCATGGTACTCGATCTCTTGTTGGGGGAACACTTGCACGTAAGAAATCGTTTCTTCCTCCGGGTTTTCCGAATTGTTGAAAACAACTATTGGCCCCTCTGACGTGGAAACTATGGTTCCCGATTCAACCGGTATCGACTTACCGGTAATTGTGAATGTCTTGGGCAGATTTTTGATATAATCAAGGCCTATTGATATGCCTATGGTGTAAATTGAGGCAAGGATAAAAAGGCAGATTACAACAGGCGCTGTGCGTATATGCGGCTGTCCGCCGGCGTAGGCCAAGCCGAGTAATAAAGACAGGTACAATGCAACCGGCAGAACCGATTGGAAGGCGGATACTCCTTCGGAAAAACTGAGTGTTGGTAAAACCGATAGCGCTTGTACGGACTTCAAAAGCACTATCTGCAGTTGGAATATTCCGGCAAACAAGAAGACTATGGCAAACGACACCACAAAGAAACATACCAATCGTGCAATACTTTTCACGCTAGATACTCTATATGTTTTTGATCATTAGTGCAAGACATTGGCTGTCAAGGCATAGACTTACAGCCGCAGGCCAACAGGCCGTCCTGTTTCAAAGTTTCGCGGGCCAGCCTGCTTTATATTTTCGCTGCTGGTATCAAGAACGGCGCCCGGCTTTTCAGCCGCAGGCTGTTTCAAAGGTTGTTGTATCGAGAGTGGCGGACGGCTTTTTGCAGGCCAGCCTGCTCTAAACTTTCAGTGTTGTATCGAGAGTGGCGGACGGCTCAGTATACCTCAGAGCCACGTCCTTGTTATCTGCCATTAGTTGTTATCATTTTTGCGTATATCGGATTTTATTACTTCTATGGTTTTCATTAAATGGTTCTCAATAATCTCAATAACTCTATCTATCATATTTAACGTGGTGTCGTTATAGACGATTTCGTTTTGTTTTACAAATAAACAAAAAACAGGAATATCAAGAGAAACAGTAAGTTTCTCAAGTAATTCAGCAGAAACAAAGGTCAAACCTCTTTCAATAGAGCTTAAATGCTTCACAGATATGCCTACTCTCTCAGACAATTCTTCTTGAGACAGATGTTTTTCTTTGCGATAAAATTTCAAATTTTCTCCAAATGATGATTTTATATTCATAGTTGGATTTTATGCACCATATTGATGGAATACAACAAAGTTAAAGGTCTAGTTCTTGTAGAAAGAGGACAGAAATAGATGTAAAAGGTCTAAATTTGCTTAACAAAGTAGACTTGTAATGTGTATGCACATAGTGTAAATAGACTTGTTAGGTTCTATCAATGCGTCATAGATGCAAAAGTTTAGTGATCAAATTCCGGTGATATGAATTGCTAAGCTTAAAAATTTGGAGGTTGTTTATGAGAAAAAGAATGTTGTTTAGTGTTCTGATAGTTACATATAATATCAGCGCGCTTGTTTTTGCCGTACCAACTGACGGGGTTGCATGGTCATGGAATGGTGGTGATACGATTACAGCCAAGAGTACCGATGGTAAAGAACATCTTTTGGAGGTGGCTATTACTGTTACTAACAAGGGCCATACGAGCTGCGTCAATACTGATATTAAGGTCCCTGCTAAGAGTAATGACAAGAACCCAGCAATATGGGATGTTAAAGATAAAATTGGCAAAAACGCTACCATAGATAGTGTTAGCGTAACAGGTTGTAAATAATTTGTACTTGCACATAGTTGTATCACCGGAACAACTATGTATTGTTTAATTAATTCAGCCAGGCCAGCCTGTTTTAGGTTTCGCTGTTGTATTGGGAACGGAGTATAGCTTTTTGCCTGATAGAAGCGGATAGAGGACAGACCTTGCGCCGACCGTCTGAAGGTGTTTCAGATAGTCGTCTGAAGGTGCTTCAGATAGTCGTCTGAAGGTGCTTCAGATAGTCGTCTGAAGGTGCTTCAGATAGTTGTCTGAAGGTGCTTCAGAAAACAGGTCAGACCTCCAGCCTAAGGGAGCTGCCTCTTCCCTGCCGAAGCCATAGGATCTGATAGTCCGAAACCGTAGTGTCAGGCGGACTGACTGCGTAATGTGGAGAGCTTTCATCGCCCAAACAGGTCAGACCTCCGACTGTGCCTTATAAATGAAGAGAGGCAAGGAACCCATGGAACGTTCCCTGCATCTCAATAAGCCTACGACTTAGCGCACACCTGCGCAGACTAAACCTCTTATTCCCAACCGCCTGCACTGCCGGATACGCTGTTGTCCATGTAAACGCTTGGACCTGCGGCGCTGTTGCGCTTCTTACCACCACCCGATACATACGCCACATTTCCACTTGATGCGGGTTGGTAGCGTCAATAGTGCCGCCACCACTCTTGGTGAACGACCGCATATAAGAGCGCATACCTGTCGCGTCCCTGCTTGGCTGGGGGTCAGACCTCAGGCTGTTTTTTACAGACAAGAAGCTGTACTCCGCTTTGGATACCCAACAGCGAGGGGTCAGACCTCAGGCTGTTTCTTGCAGGCAAGAAGCCGTACTCCGTTTTGGATACCAACAGCGAGGGGTCAGACCTCAGGCTGTTTTTTACAGGCAAGAAGCCGTACTCCGCTTTGGATACCAACAGCGAGGGGTAGGGGTCAGACCTCAAGGGGTCAGACCTCGAGCTGTTTCTTGCAGGCAAGAAGCCGTACTCTGTTTTGGATACCAACAGCAAGGGGTCAGACCTCAGGCTGTTTTTTACAGGCAAGAAGCCGTACTCCGTTTTGGATACCAACAGCAAGGGGTC
>JAITAM010000219.1 GCA_031284085.1 Spirochaetaceae bacterium | reverse complement strand
ACCGAGAAGATATAATAGGTGAGGCCTAAATCAGTGCGGCCTCGTGGCGAATAATGCGAAGACATGGTACATAGATAACGGGGTAAACATGGCATTTTGCTTTAGTCAGCTGCTCTTTTTTTACTCTTTTTTTTCTTGAGACTAGGTCTGACCTGTTTTGGGGTTAGAGGTCTCAGCCGCAGGCTGTTTCAAAGGTTGCTGTATCGGGAACAGTGTACGGCTTTTTGCCTGATAGCGGGCTTCAAAGGTTGTTCTATCCAAAACGCTGGTACGGCTTTTGCCTGATAGAAGCGGGACGTTCCACCAAGTTAAAAAACTGTCAATCACACCTAGTCCAGAGTAAGACCCACACCTAGCCTAGAATAAGGTCCACACCTAGACTAGAATAAGACTTACACCCAGCCTAGAATAAGCTTCACACCTAGTCCAGAATAAGACTCACGTCTAGCCTAGAATAAGGTCCACACCTAGTCCAGAATAAGACTCAAACCCAGTCCAGAATAAGACCCACGTCTAGTCCAGAATAAGACTCACACCTAGCCTAGAATAAGGTCCACACCCAGTTCAGAATAAGACTCAGCAGACTGGGGAGTACAAGACTACAGTAAAGGATTTCGAGAAGCACTGTCTGCCCATCTCATCGTGGACAAATCAGGTCAGACCTTCAACCTAAAATCAGGTCAGACCTTCAACCCAGAAACAGGTCAGACCTCTAACCCAGAAACAGGTCAGACCTCTAACCCAAAATCAGGTCAGACCTCCAACCCAAAATCAGGTCAGACCTCTAACCCCAAAACAGCCTGTGGCTGCTGTCAGGCAAAAAGCCGTACACCCGTCTTTGATACAACAACCTTTGGAACGGCCTGTGGCCGTGTGGCCGTCTTATTTGGCAGACTTAACCGCTTCTCCCATCTTCCTGATAATACCAAGCCAGTCCGACTCCAAAGGGTCTAAAGCAACAAGCCGCGCCCCGATAACAGAGGCAATCGTGCCGGCTGCCTCTACCGGAAATTGTGCCTGCACAAAAATCGTCTGCACGTTCCTCTGCCGGGCTTTCTCGATTAAAGCGGCAAGATGCCGCGGTGTCGGCTCTTTCCCTCCAGTCTCCACAGCCTCCTGCTTTATGCCAAATTCATCCAAGAAATACCCAAACGCCGGATGGTACACAAAGACAGTCGTCCCTGCACAATCGGCAAGTTTCTCATGTAAAAGCGCAAATTCCGCCCTGATCTCCTGCTGAACCTGCTGGTAGTTGTGCAGGTACTGCTCGCCGTGGCTTTCGTTCGCTATGCACAGAGCATCCTTAATATGAGACGCCATAATCAAAGCCGGCTCTTGTCCAAGCCAACTGTGCCGATCAATACTGTCATGCGCTTCGTTCTTGCTGCCGTCGCTTTCAAGACTGCGAAAATGCACACCCTCTGTGCCGTCGACGATACGCAGCTGGGGAAACAGTTCTTCGACCTTAGGCTTTAAGCCTATTTCAAATTCAGTGCCGGACAAAACCCACACCTTTGCACGGGCAAGAGCCGAGAGCTGCTCTGGAGTGGGCTCGTAGTCGTGGGGGTTCTGTGAAGGACCCACCAACACGACTGTTTGCACCGTATCGCCGGCAATGTTTTCAACAAACCATCGTTGCGGCAAGATGCTGACAACAACAATCGGTGCATCCAAAACCTGTTTAGAAAAACACCCGCTCAGCATTACACATAAAACTACGAAAATATTCCGATAAAAAACCATGAGCTTTTCCCTTATAGGCTATAATCAATCCAGTGCATGGCACAAAAACGCCGATACCATAGATGAATTAGCAGTTCAGCGCACCAAAGCCGGTCTCCTGTGGATCAACATAGATACTATCTGCGATACCGACACTGTGCGCAAGATCAGTGAAGTCTATCATATTCATCCTCTGACAGTCGAGGATATACTTGACGGCACTCAACGGCCAAAGTCCGAAGAGTTCGATGATTACCTTTTTATTATTCTTAAATCGGTGAGCCGCAAAGGAGGGGAAGAGCCTGAATTTGAGCAGATCAGCATGATCATAACATGCGACACGCTGATCACCTTTCAAGAAAGACCTGGCGATCCTTTTGAAGGCATTAGGCAGCGTATCTTAAACAACGGCGGACGGTTTCGCAGGATGGGCATAGATTACCTTGCCTATGCGATCATAGATTCTTTGATTGACGAGTATTTTTCAACGTTGGATAGCTTTAATGTTGAATTTGAAGCATTTGAAGAACGTGCGTTTGATGAAAATGATAATTCGTTCATTCAGGATATGCAGAAAACTCGGCGGACCATCAGTTCTATGCACAGAATTATATGGCCGATGCGTGAAAGTATAGCCGCTATTATTCATTTTGATTCAGAGCTGATCCATAGAGAACTCGAACCTTTTTTCAAAGACATCCTCGACAACATAGTCCAACTCTCAGAAATCGTAGAAAATTACCGAGAGCTGCTTGCCAGCATCATGGAAGTCAATTTATCGGCTGTTTCAAACCGGATGAATCGGGTAATGAAAGTGTTGACGATTATATCTACTATTTTCATTCCTCTTACCTTCATTGTTGGTGTCTATGGTATGAACTTTGCTTATATGCCGGAATTACAGAGCCGTCTTGCCTATCCAATCGTTTGGATAGTTATGCTTTTAATCGCCTTGGCTATGTTATTCTTTTTTAAGAAGCACAAATGGTTGTAGATTATTGTATGGGAGAAGGGCGGCAGGCGCGGGATTCTTCTCCCGCCTCCTCCATCCGCCCCTTTTTTATGTTAATTTGCCGCGAGGTAGGCGTCGTATGCCTTTTGATACAGCGCGACATACCGCTCGACACCGACTGCTTTGGCGGAATTCAAGAAGGTCTGCCAGTTTGAGTCGTTTACGCCGCCTCTGATAAAGCTTGCAATGGATTCCTGCATAAATTTATCAATTTCCGCATAAAGACGTGCAATTTCAACAGAGTCTTCGGCGTTCGGTTTGACCAGCCTTTGCAGATACATAAAGGAATGTTCCTCAAGTACTCCTGCTTCTTCATATTGCTTGCTGGAATTGAAACGCTCAACTCGGTGAGACGGCATTTCATAAATATCAAAATAGTAATCCCCCGGCGCAAAAAACAAAGCATGGTAGACCGGCACGTATTTATACAACACGTTATTTTCCGGCACATAAACAACCTCGTATTTGCCGGCTTCATTTATTTTCATTGTTGGTTCGATTGGTCCGCCTGACTGAATAGGACCGTTGTAAGCAACCATCATCGTTTCAGTTTCTAGCTGCGCGTCAAGCCATTGAAGAGTTTCTGGAATATGCTTATTGGCAACCGTCAAGGCGGCGCTTACCGTAGGCACTTCCAGCAGTCTTGGAACGGATACACCGTAAGAGCTTGCCGGAGGCACAATGGATACATACTGGCCGGCTATATCAGGAATAAGAGCAGTGTTAATCAAGCGCAGATAAGTCGTGTATCCGACTTGCCCTGCGTTCACCTTTGTTCCCCAAGCATTAGAATCCTGCGTAATAGATTCCATATCAAGCAGCCCTTCTCTGTAACACATGGCAAGCCATTCAAGGGCTGGGCGGAAGCCTTCCATGTAGCCGGGGAAAATAACCTTGTTATTCTCATCAATGGCGGCATAGACAAAACGCTGCAAGGGTACACCGAAATTGGCAAAGTGTGTGTACACACCTTGAGTCTGATGTATCAGATCCGCCGCTGAGAAAGGAATTTCGTCCTTTAAGCCGTTGCCGTTCGGGTCTCTATCGCGGAATGCAATAAGAACCTGTGTTAATTCATCAATAGTCTTTGGAATTTCCAAGCCGAGCGTATCGAGCCATGCTTTGTTAATGTAATGATTCCCGTCATGGTTAATGTTCTGTGCAATGAGATTGCCGATCCAGTACATTTTGCCGTCGGAAGCGATCATAGATTTGTAGGCATCGTTCATGTATAAGCGGCTGTAATAATTGGGCATGTACTCCTTGATATAATCATCAAGCGGCACCAGCAGCCCTTGAGTTACCCCGTACTCTTCAATATCGACTTCGCCACGAATAAGATCCGGCAGCTCAGATGAAGCGAACATCAGATTGAGCCTTGTGGTCCAATCCGTATCCTTGACTGGCTCCCATGCAACATGAATACCTGTTTTGGTCTCAAGTTCTTTGTAAAACCAAAGATTAGGAAAGTCCATCTGTTGGTTTTCCAGTTCGTATTGAAAAACATGGAGTGTAACTCCTTCGGCGCCCTGAGTCTCCGTTTTCTGCTTGCAGTTGGTCAAAAGAAAGAGCGCCGGTATAACAAATACAGCGATCCATAATCTGACTTTTACGAATTTCATAGTTAATTCTCCTTATCAAATACTCAAAAATTATACTTAAACGGTTAGCCTTTGAGCGAACCGATTAAAACGCCTTTGACGAAATATTTCTGCATCAGCATATACAGAATGACAGTCGGCGCAGTTGAAACCACGATACAGCAGTATTTGGCGACCTGAGCTTTGCGGATTGCTTCTGAGATCGCCTGAGTATCGTTGGCGTAGGCGCTGAAAAATTCTGCATCAGAGGTGCTGGTGCTTAGGGTTGCGATAATCTCCCGCAGGATCGTTTGTAAGGGCAGCTTAAGCCGATCGCGGATATAAACAAGTGCAGTGAAGTAGTCGTTCCAGCGGGCGACACCGTAATATACGGCAAGTACAGCGATAATCGTGCCGGAAAGAGGAAGTACGATGCGGAAAAAATAGGTAAAATGGCTCGCCCCGTCTATGGAGGCGGCTTCAAATAATTCATTAGGCACGGTAGCCGCGATATAAGTACGGGCAACCATCAAATTCCACACGGAAACACAATTGATGATGATCATCAAAATTACCGTATTGTACAAGCCCAAAGAACGGTTCATCAGGAATTGCGGGATGAGTCCGCCTGAAAAAAACATCGTCAAGATGATAATAAAATTGACCGCCTTCTTACCTGCAAATGTGCGGGTAAGCGCATAGGCAGCCATCATGGTAACGATAACGCTTATCGCAGAACCGGTGATAGTGTAGAATACGGAATTAAGATATGACCGTAAAAGCCCTGCGTGTTGGAATACCGCTTCATATCCTATCCATGAAAATCCAACCGGCCACAAAAAAGCTTTTCCCATCATCACGGCATCAGGATCGGAAACGCTCGCCACAAGGATAAGCCACAACGGGTACAACACTACTATAAGAAGGATAATCCAAAAGATAAAATTGAGACGGTCGAAGACCGTATCCGTATTTGTTTTTCTAACCTGTATACCTTTGTAATTCATCACAAACCTCCTTTATCAGAATAAACTAGTCTCGTTGAGCTTTTTGGATGCGAAATTCACCACCATAATCGTAACAAAGTTGATCACGTTGGTAAACAAACCAATCGCCGATGTGTATGAAAACTGCGCTCTCCCAAGCCCCATTTCATAGACGTAGACGCCAATTATGTCTGAGCGCATACTGTTCGAAGCTGTCTTCATCAAGAGAGCTTTATCGGTGTTGGAAACCATAAGGCTGCCGCAGCTTAGTATGAGCATCATTACCGCAATGGGCATAAGATGCGGTATATCAATATGCCATATTTTCTGCCGCTTTGTCGCACCATCTACCGTCGCCGCCTCGTAAAGTTCAGGGTCGATACCGGTCAAGGTTGCAATATACAAGATCGTGTTCCACCCTGCATGCTGCCAGATGTCGGAACCGATGAACAAAGGTCGAAACCACGACGGCTCTGCCATAAAATAAATGGGACTGCCGCCTGCAAGTTCAATAAACTTATTGAAAATACCGTTTGTCGGGGACAAAAAGAGGTAGAGCATACCGGCCATAACCACAGTGGAGATAAAATGCGGCGTATAAATCGCCGTCTGAACAAATTTCTTAAATCGAGGCCTTTCGAGTTGGTTTAACGATATGGCGAGGATAATCGGTATGGGGAAACTCCAAAGCAGTCCGAATATGTTAAGCAGCAAAGTATTACTCAAGAGGCGGGTAAAATAATAGGCTTTGAAAAAATCCGCAAAGTTTTTAAGCCCTACCCATTTGCTGCCTGTTATTCCCAAGACCGCCTTGTAATCACGGAAGGCAATTTGTATGCCGTACATGGGAAGGTAACAGAAAATAAGGAAATAGAGGAGCGCGGGAAAAAGCAGGATCCAAAGCTGCCAGTCGTTCCGCCGCGCACGGCTGAGTGAATTCCTGATCTTGGCTGTATTTTGTTTTTTTGAAACCATTGTATACTCCTTTTTGTGCTTTTAGGAGGCGAAGTGTCGGCCGTCGCTAAAGCTGATAATAAAAGTATCCTTTACATTTTGCAGCTTTGTCAACAGGCCGCCCTGTTTTTTTAGAAAGAACCTGCGGCTCTTGGAAGGAGCCGTCCTGTGTCCCTTGTCCCGCTTCCTGTAGGCAAAAAGCCGTACATCCACCCTTGATACCAATACCGAAACATTAAAACAGGCTGGCCTGTGTCCCTTGTCCCGCTTCCTGCAGGCAAAAAGCCGTACGTCCGCCCTTGATACCAATACCGAAACATTAAAACAGGC
>JAITAM010000177.1 GCA_031284085.1 Spirochaetaceae bacterium | reverse complement strand
GAGCGACTTTGGAACAAGCGGCTTCAGACAAGCACTATCTTATGAAGGCGCCTGCGGATGGGAAAGGGCTTCAGCACTACCGGTTCACGAGGAGGCGCAAGGAAAAGATTGTGTTTGATGCGGAGAATGGAGGGATGAGTGCATGGGTCTGCTGCCGCTACGAGAACCAGAAAGGCGAAGTTGGGCAGTGGGGACCGGTGGTTTCCGCAATTATCCCATAACTGCGCAAGTAACGGCAGCGAATAGAGGAGGCGCGGGCGCTGCCCGTGCTTCAGAAAAGAGTAGAGGCTATAACAAAAAGAGGTAACCCCGCAGCCGGCGTTCATTCTTGGCGGAAGTCGTCGGCCGCAGGGCGCAACTGAATGCGTTGTTAGTATACTACAGAGCGGAAACTAAAGGAACATAGGTCCCCACTTAGTAGCATGAATGAGAATGTGCGAACGTTCCATCCACAAAGTGTTCAATCCTCTTTTTTTGATAGACCGCCCGTAGGGCGGATAAAATCTGCGCGGGGCAGCGCCCGCGCTTGAGAAAGGAGGATGACTATGAAGTTGTCCAAATTATCCAAAATATTTCTAATGGTGACGGGGGTTTCCGGTGCGCTTTTATTTACCGGATGCCATGATGGTGGCGGTGGCGGCGATGATGGCGGTGGCACTAAAAACAAGGATGAAGATAGTGGTATCCAATGGACATCTGAGCCGAACGGTACCCTAACGATTCAAAACAACGTCCTCAAGGATATGATTCTCTTTCAGGGACAGACGCCCAGCAGCGCCAATATTTTGGGCGGCGTACGGGCAAGTAGCGCTAGGACCTTCGACATTTCTGATGACGTAGATGCTTTCGAGGTGGGTGGATACATCATCTTGCGGGGTATATCTAAGGATGAGTATGAAAAACACAAATCAAACCTGTCTCAGGCCAAAATCGAATATTCAGCTATGGCCACCTACGGACAGGGGAGGAAATTCCGTACCGAGATCAATCCGGCCTACAGCGGGGATTATTATTTTAAGGTAGGCAACCGCGGAAAAATCGGTATGGAATTGCGTAAGGACAGTCCGGACGGAGAAAAGATCGGGTATCTGCCGGCAACGCGAAGCAATTATGCCATCTATTCCAGTACAACGGATGATATGACTATTTTCCCGGTCTACGTTTTTTACAGCAACATAACAAAAACAGTTACCACTATACGGGCTACTTCATTTGCCGAATCCGTGTCTGTGGCTCCCCGTCCGGTAACGGATAACAGCGTTCAAACAGTAATGCTGCCCAATGATGAAGGCTTACAATGGGATCAAATTATTGCGAACATAATTTACCCGGTGGCCTTCGTTACCGTTACCAATACTGTTACCAATCAGTCCAGCCGGTTTGCCTCAGCTTCAAAAGTATACTTTTCCCAAAACGGATACGATTCGATTAACTCAGGGGAAGCCCTTACGTTTGAGATAGAAGCACGTGATGAGGGACAGGAAACAAATCTTAACTGCACCCTTTACGGCGGGACGACTAAGGTTGCGGTAAAAACTGAGGAGGGTGAAACACCGGTTATTAAGAACGGCTATGACTATGCGGTTACCCTAAAGTATTTGGGAACCAGCGGCAGCGACCTGCCCGATGCCGCTAGTTATACAGCGGTCATCGGCGAAGGGGTCAAGCGAGACATCAAGAACGAAATTACGTCTCTCTAGCATTGGTTTTTGTGTACCTTGCGTTCCGATATGAAACGCAGGGTTTTTTGAACACCCCCGCAGGGTTTATGGAAACAGCGGAAACATTGGAAACAGCGTATGAAGAAAATTATAACGGCCGGTTTTTTAGCCTGCCTTTTGGTATGTATGGCCGGTTGTCCCAGCAGCATGGAAGGCTCCGGCAATAGCAGCGGCAGTAACGGGGATACGCCCGATCCCGCGCCGGAGCCTGAACATCATGTCGGACAGATAACCTTCTTTAATAGTTCCAGTTACCATGCAATCATTCATCAGGACGCTTTTTCAGGCCCGGTGCTGCTTGAATTATCTTCCGGCCAATCAAAAAAGATCGATGTGCGGCCCAGTGATAATTACGGTATCGGGTCAACCTTTTCCATTGAATACCGGTACGCTGTTGTTGACGGCTTAGAGCTGGCAAGCGGCACGGTTTGGGCAGACAGCATCGATCCCGATGTACAGTTAAATATAGTGGTGGAAGCCAACAAGTCCTACACCCTACAGATACCCCAGCCAAAAAACCTTGAATTAACCGCGGCTTTTATCAAAATACTCAACGCATCGGATATACAGTTTGAACTTCATTACAAGGGAACGGCGTTCAAGCAGGCCGGCAACGGCAATCTTCCGGTGCCTGCGGGAAAAACCGGCGTGTATCAGTTTGCCGCTGCGGGAGCAGGAAAAGCGATACACGGCTACACGGTACACAGCACCTTTCAGTCGGCTGCGGTGCCTGATTTTACCGCGAAGAACAGTTACATTTATGATTTTACTTATAACGGCGCATCGGTGGTTAAGACCGGCGAACACAAGATTGTGTTTTAATCGGGCGATACCGGAGGTGGTATTCCGCCCAAAGGAGTATATATGAAAAAAATACTAATTGCGGTTCTCTGCATGGTATCTATCCTTACAGCGTGTTCTTCTTCTTATGATGAAGAGTACAGTTACTTAAAAGTAACAAACGAATCCAGCTATGGCATCAGCGATGTAAGCTGGAAAGATAATTCTATTTCTTCTTATATTTATCCTCCTAATAATAAAATTTATTATTCTTCAGAAAAGGTGGATGTACCGGGGGGCTCGGATTATCTCTACTTTACCCGTGAGGTCCGTGAGGGAAGCACGATGACAAAGCTAAAGCTCCGTACACGAGAAATTATAACGGTGAGCCGCTCCAGCTCTAGTAGTTACGCTACTACTTTTACCCTTACCAACAGCACCATGGTGACGGAAGTCGATAATGAGAGCAACACCGAAGCATTGTCAACTATCAACCTGTTCGCCGGACTGAGTATCAAAAATCAGTCCTTCAGCGACCTGCTCAACGTACAATGGCAGGGAGTTGCCTTCGCGTCTAATACCAAGGAGGACTCCATTCCCATAGGAAACATCGTACAGAAAGAGGCGTCTGAAGGTTCCGTGTATATCTACTTCAAATTACGGAAATCGAATCCCATATCCGCTCGGACCAAAGAACCGATTACCGTTACAAAAGGGAAAATCACCGAATTTACCTTTACCGATAATACCTTGATCGTGGATACAGCTAACCCGAACAACACCGGAACCTTGAAAGAATTGCTCACTGCCGTTACGGGGTTGAGTATCAAAAATCAGTCCTCCGGCGACCTGCTCAACGTACAATGGCAGGGAGTTGCCTTCGCGTCTAATACCAAGGAGGACTCTATTCCCATAGGAGACATCGTACAGAAAGAGGTGCCTGAAGGTTCCGTGTATATCTACTTCAAATTACGGAAATCAAACCCCATATCCGCTCGGACCAAAGAACCGGTTACCGTTACGAAAGGGAAAATCACCGAATTTACCTTTACCGACAATACCTTGATCGTGGGCACGGCTAACCCGGACAGTGACAGAACCCTGAAGGACATGGCAAGCACGGTGGTATTTTTTGACGATGCCGAAGGGGAAATACAAAGATATGCGGAACGGAAAAACTCCTCCTACTACGCCAAGCAGGAGGATCTGCCCAATTTGCCCAATTCCCCCGCCACTGCTTCTTCCATCTATTATAATCTGCCCTATAAGGGTAAATCCATTGCCTTAGGCGGCAACGCCGACTGCAAGCTGCGCCTGTCGGTTACTCTGGCACGGACGGGAAAACTTTCTTTCTGGTTCGCCAATAAATCCTATGACGATACAAACATAGGGACAATCTCGATTGATGGGACGGAAAATGCCTCATGGTCGGGGAGTTACAACTGGTCATACCAGGAATATCCCCTGGAGGCAGGGTCTCACGAGATTGTATGGACCAAGGACGGTTTAGACTCCAGCAGCAGCGGCTATAGTTACTTATCTTTGGACAACATACTGGTAGTCTATACGGACTGAGCGGCAGCGCATCAAGATTTGCAAGGAACTTATTGCGGGATCTACTAGCATTTTTGCTGGCGTTGCCAATCCGCCGGCTAAGGCGCGTGGTAGACCCGCTACTAATAAAAGGGGTGCTTTTATGAAAAACCTTGAACATGGTTCTATAACCAAGAAAGCCGGTTTGTTGTGTGTTGCTTTGCTTTCCATGTTTGTCTCTGCCTGTCCATTAGACACATACGAACCCACCAAAACAGGGACAAGTTTGATTATCAATAACCTATCAGACTATCCTATTATTAGCGTTGAATACTCGTCTGTTGATTTTGGTACTATAAAAAATGGTTAAGGGGGCGTATTCCACAGCTTCGAGGAATACGCCCCTTTTTTATTTATAAAAGAATCGCTTCAGATGCCTGTATCTCGGCGGAACTTCCCCCGACCATAAAGCGATATTCACCGCTTTCAGGCACAAACGCATTGCGGTATTCACCGCTCTCAAGGACAAGTGCATTAAACTCTTCATGGTAAAAACTTAACTCTTTCATCGGTACGATGAAAGAGAGAGCTTTTTCCTCTCCCTCCGCTAAGGGAAGCCGCTTAAAACCGCACAGTTGCTTTATGGGATGCTCAAGTTCCTGCGTGCCGTCCTGCGTAACTGCACTATGCTGGCTCGTAAATGCGGTGTAAACCTGCACGACCTCTTCTCCCGCCTGCTCTCCGGTATTCTTAACGGTAAAAGAAACACGGACGCCTCCCTCGACGCGGGAAACCGCCAAGCCATCGTAACTAAAGGTCGTGTAGCTTAACCCATAGCCAAACGGGTAAAGCACCGGCTTGTTACAGTAAAGGTAGGTGCATTTGTTCTTTATAATATTGTAGTCGTTGATGTCCGGCAAATCCCCTTCATCGTGGTACCATGTCTGCGAGAGCCTCCCTGCCGGATTGTAAGCTCCCACAAGAACGTCTCCAATCGCGGTTCCCAGTTCCTGCGCACCATGCGTCGTAAACAAGATTGCCTGCGCAAGATTTTCATAAGGCTTGAGCGCATAGGGATAGCCTGAAATTATGGTAAGAATAACATGAGAGTTTAGTTCCGCCGCCGCTTGCACTAAGGCCGCCATGTGTTCAGGAAGCGCAAGGCTTTCCCTATCAATACATTCACGCGCCCCGATTAAGGAATGGTTTCCTACAACGACCACTACCGCATCCGCACCTGCAGCGCTCTGTGCTGCGTGCGCGGCTCCGTCTGCTATTTTGACAATCTCTAAGTCCTGAAGAAAGGCATTTATCTTATCCAACGCGCCCTGCGCATAGGGCTTGTTGTACACACTGTCTCCCCGCCGAGCTGCAACACCAAGCTCATCGGTATTGCCCCGTGCTTGCTCCGGAAGAAAAGCGTTATCCGTGCAGAAAAACAATTCCCGTGTAAACCAACCCCACAAAGCATCCGAGTTACAAAGACATTCTCCCTCCTCAGTCGTTGTTAAATACTTCTTAGTCTCACTATGGTAAAATCCAAAGCCGCCATAGCCCCAGTCGGAACGCCGAAAAAGCGCCTTATGCTTCTCGTTCCCATCAAAGGTAACCGATCCATCCTGAAGCACCCGCACCCATGCTCTTTTCCGCTTGTTGTATAAACAGCAAATATCGCAACCGTCTGCATAGATCACCTCAGCGTCCGTGAAGTTTCGCTTGATCCCTTCAAGAGGTGTTACCGTATACGGAGGATTCCCCGAATACCAGTCGGGCATATTCTCATTCCCCAACTGTCCGATAACCGCTATCTTTTTGGTCTTGGGAGAGAGAGGCAGCAGCCCATCGTTCTTGAGAAGGACTACGGCTTCCTGCGCCGCCCTCCGCGCCACTGCCGCGTGTTCTTTGGAACAAAGAATCGCTTGAGTAATGCCTGCGTAGGGATTTTTTGATGTATCTTTATCAAAATGGCCTAAACGGAAGCGCACCCGCAGCATGGGGGAGAGGGCTTTGTCTATCTCCTCTTCGCTAACCAAGTGCTGTTCCAAAGCCTCATGTGCGGCAGGTATAACAAGGTCTACATCGTCAAGGAACATATTTATACCTGCCTTGAGCGCGCCCGCAAAGATTTGAGCGTAAGTTTCGGCGTACTTATGCTCTGTCAGCGCAAGCCGAAACGCAGCTCCGTCGGTAACAAAGTAGCCTTCGCATTTCCACAAATCCCGCACAATGGTATTTAGCTCAGGGTTTAGCATCCCCGGAACACCGTTAATCTTGTTGTATGCGGTCATCAGCGAGAGAGCCTTGCCTTCTTCAAAGGCGTAGGCAAATACCTTCAAGTAGTATTCGTATTTCAAACGGGGACTGACAATAGAATCGGTGAATGAACGGTCCCGTTCAAAGTTATTTGCGTAAAAGTGCTTGGGAGAGGCGCACGCTCTAACGTAGAAAGGATCGGCGCCCTGAACACCCCGAATCAAAGACGAGGCAAGCTTGCCGGCAAGAAAGGGGTCCTCTCCGTAAGCCTCTTCGTTGCGTCCCCAACGAGGATCACGCTCCATGTCTATAGTGGGGAAGAAGAGCGTTAAGAAGGACTTCTGCTCCGACAAAGCGAAGTAAGCTCTAGCCTCGTCTCCGATAACGCGCCCCACATCGCCAAGTAAATCCGTGTCCCAAGTGCAGCTTAACCCGTAAGGTTGTGGAAAGACGGTTGCCTGTCCACCGTTGCGGTCAACGATGCCATGCGCTCCCTCTGCCCCTGCAAAGTACTCTTTAATATCGAGGCGTGGAACCGCCTTTTGATTACTCGGCAGCAAGGCAATTTTTTCTTCAAGCTCAAGCTGTCCCAAGAGATCCACCACTCGTTCTTCGAGCGGCACATTAGTATCCTGAAAATTATACATAGTAACCTCCTCTTTTCCTTCGGCACTCTCTTGATTGTCCTCGAGTCAAATCTTCCAGCCGCAAGCCAGCCTGCTTGTTAAGGGGTCAGACCTCAGACCTGAAGGGGTCAGACCTCAGGCCTGAAGGGGGTCAGACCTCCTCCCCTACAGGCAAAAGCCGTCCGCCGCTTTGGATATCAATACCGAAACTTAAGAACAGGCTGGCCTGAGCCTTTCGCGGTACCATAGGGAATGGGCGCTGAAGTGTTCGCAGAATGCACCAAGACTAATACCGGTAACAAGACCGACGGCTAGAAAAGGCGGCATGATATACAAAGTGCTTTTTCCAAAAATGAAAAACCATGCCAAGCCTATTTGGCTGATGTTGGACATCATAGCCCCGATGACACCGACACCAACAAAACTAATCCGCCGCTTGAAAAGAAGGCGGACGGCACACATGGAAAGCGCCGATAGTGTCGTGCCGACACAGGAAAAAAGAAAGATGTATGAGAATAAGGTGCCGGTAACCAGAGCCTGTCCCAGTATTTTTATTGTTGCGAGCAGCAAAAAGCCATGAAAAGGCAGAATATCAAGCGCCAGCATAAGCGGCAGGTTTGCCAATCCAAGACGCATAAAGGGAAGCGGCTTGGGTATAAGGTATTCGATGGTCGAAAGAAAGAGGCAAAAAGCCCCCAGCACCGCGACTGTCCTTTTGTAGCTTGGGATAAGAGGATCAACGGTCTTATTCATAGCGCTCCTTCCATATTAAGAGGGCGAGTGGGTAATAATTCACCATGATAGAGCATCCAACTCTTGCTCTTGCGTTACGATCCCTTCTATCGACACAAAAACTTCATTGGGCAAACACGCAAGCCACTGGCCGTGCCGGCTTATGGCTCCAGCGCTCACACAGGTCTGGTTGACACATGGCGAAGAGAGGATACGCACCTGCCCGCCTTTCATCTGTACAACCGTGTCGCCTAAAGGGCCTGATACTGTTACCATTTCCTCGCTGTTAAGCGGAAAGAACCATGAGCTACCCACGCCTTCTATGGTAATGGAGGCATCGATCTTTGGGTTTGCATAGACCGCAAAGGCGGAGAAGCCGGTTACTGCCACGCTCAAGATAATTACAAGATAGTCTACTACTGTAAGGGGAAGCATTTTCATAAAAGCCATAACTATATCAAGAGAGTATAAAACAGCTTTTCGGTTTTTGAAAGAGCCTGATAAAACCACCTAAGGCGTTAAAGGGTATAAATAAGTTTCTGGAAGGTCTTTGTAAGGGGATATGAACGATTCGTTTCAGTCGGCACAGTGTTCGTTTTCATCATCTGAATTATATGAATTATATGTGCTTAACAAGAGAATAAGTTTTGAGTTTATACTACGGCGAAGCACCGGTTGGAAAAGCCGGCGGCTACGGGTGCTTTTTCCTGTCCAATTTGTATCGAATTGTATAGGGAATAAAAGATTTACGCAGGAGAGTTTTGGCAAAATCTTCTGCCGATGCCGGCAGATCAATGAAGATAGTCTCAACATCGCTTGTGTTCAGGAAATGTGTTAGTAAGGCTTCTCCAAGTCCAAGCCCGCGGTATTCCGGATTGACCTCAAACTTGTGTATATACTGAGTCGTCCCACGCCACATAACGCCGATACGGCCTGCATAGTCTCCCCGCGTAGTCTGGGCAACAATGCCGTCTTCATAAGACTGAAACGTAAAATCTTCCTCTACAAGATCGATCGTTTCCTCCGGTTCTTCACCGATATATTCAAGCCCCCATTCCTCTTTCAGAGCGTTGTACCAACTACAAATAATCCGCTTTAGCTCACGGTTTCTATAGTCTACCCACTCTTCCTCTGTTTTTGGGTGCTGCCGTAATACTTCCTTAAATGCTCGAAATACTCCTTTACCAAGGTTTAGCGCGGACAGTAATTCTTCTGTAAGGTCTTGATCCGCCACTTGTACGGCGAATCGCTCTCTTATCCGATAGCCGTCTCCAGAATTCCACATCGGTAAAGCAATATACCGCTCTTGTTGTGATGCAACAGAATTGCTTGGTACTATATTGCTGGTCTTTGTATCTAGTACAAAGATTGTATTCTGGTTTTCCATAGCAAAGAGAATCTTGTTTATAAGCTCAGGGTTTAACTTAAAGTGCATACTGTATATAATGCCATGTTATGGCGGTTATGTCAAATTTTGTAGTATTTGAAGGTGGAGATGGGAGCGGAACAACGACTCAGTTGTCGATCTTGCGCAGGAGATGGGCAACTGATCCGCCTTTGTGGGCCACTGCCGAACCTACCAACGGTCCTATAGGGCGCCTCATCCGGCAGGTTTTGCGCAAGGCGGACCATATATGTCCACAAACAATGGCGCACCTCTTTGCAGCCGATAGGGCGGAGCATCTTTTTGCAGCCCGCGGTATTGTAGAGCGCTGTCGGCAAGGCACGGTTGTCGTATGCGACCGGTATGTGCCTTCTTCTTTGGCTTATCAAGGGATAGAATGTTCTACGGAACTGATAGAGCGGCTCAATGCCGATTTTCCGCTGCCGGAACTGCTTGTTTTCTTTGATATTGAGCCGGACTGCGCCCTTAAACGTATAAAAGGCAGGCCGGTGCAGGAGTTGTACGAAGAGGCGGCTATTCAAGAGAAGGTGTGTAATCGTTATCGGGAGTTACTGCCGGTTTATCGCGGCTTAGGCTCTACAGTAGAGGTTATAGATGCGCACGGCTCTCAAGATGAAATTGCAGAGGCGCTCTGGGCGGTAATGCAAAAACTGCCGATTATGGGGAAAGTGAGGAATTATGAAACGCTTGATTTATAGCGGAGGTCGGCTTAAAGGCGGCGTGTATAGTCCATTCCTTTTCTTTTTGGGGGTTGGGCTGCTGGTTTTTGTGAATGTTTCTTCGCTTTCCGCCTATCCGGTACAGTACAAAGAGCAGTATTACCGCCTTTACCACTTGCATTATATTCAGTATCCGGATGATACAATAGAAAATATTTATTGGCTGGAGAAGGCGCTGAGCGCTGATTTTGCTAATCCTTTGTATGCGGCGGCACGTATTGAGAACGAGATACAATATGAGAAATACCGGTATTTGTTTATGATGCACTTGAATTTGAAGATGATTGAGCAGTATTTGTTTCTCGGCAACAAGTGGAATAAACGTGGAGCCTATTTTTATAACAAGCCGTGGAAGGAACAGAACTTAAAGAGCCTTGAGACGGCGGAGACGTGCTACAAAGCAGCCTTGCTCTACTGGGATGATGCTGTGGAATGGGCGAATAAGGCTTTGGAGAGACGGTTTCAGTTTATTGATTTGGAACAGATACACTTTTGGCAGGATGAAGCCGCTCGGATTGCGGACACGACGCTTGACTATGCAAAGACAATAAACCGTGAGCTTTCCCTTTTGCAGAAGGTACGGGAGACTTTTCAAGCGATGGAGGACGATTAGCGCCTACTAGCTGGGGTTTTGAGGTCTCAGCCGCAGGCTGTTTCAACACGCCAGCTTTGTTTCAAAGGTTGCTGTATCAAAAGTAGCGTACGGCTTTTTGCCTGCAAGAAGCAGTCTAGGTCTGACCCCTTCGGGAAAGGAAGGTCTCAGCCACAGGCTGTTTCAAAGGTTGTTGTATCGGGAGAGGCGTACGGCTTTTTGCCTGCAAGAAGCAGTCTAGGTCTGACCTTTCAGGAAAGGAAGGTCTGACCTTTTGGGCTTGGAGGTCTGACCCTTTGGGCTTGGAGGTCTGACCTTTTGGGAAAGGAAGGTCTGACCCCTTTGGGAAATGGAGGTCTGACCCCTTTGGGAAATGGAGGTCTGACCCCTTCAGGGAAAGGAGGTCTGACCCTTCGGGAAAGGAGGTCTGACCCTCTGGGCTTGGAAGGTCTGACCCTTTGGGCTTGGAGGTCTGACCCCTCTGGGCTTGGAGGTCTGACCCCTTCGGGAAAGGAAGGTCTGACCCCTTCAGGAAACGGAGGTCTGACCCTTTGGGCTTGGAGGTCTGACCCTTCGGGAAAGGAAGGTCTGACCCCTTCGGGAAAGGAGGTCTGACCCCTTCGGGAAAGGAAGGTCTGACCCCTTCGGGAAAGGAAGGTCTGACCCCTTCGGGAAAGGAAGGTCTGACCCCTTCGGGAAAGGAAGGT
>JAITAM010000200.1 GCA_031284085.1 Spirochaetaceae bacterium | reverse complement strand
GTAAATATTCCTGACGAGTACTTCTTTGATGGGCGCTTGGTAACCTATCAGGATATTTGCAATATGGTCTCGGAACTGTCGGCATAAAGGATTGTGTGCGCTATGCGCAGACGCTTAATGATGTATACCGCAGAGGGAAAACCTTCTGAACAATATAAAGGCGCCGTCGGCGGCTTATTGTAATCTGCATTGGAGAAGTTTTTACGCCATGTGGTGTGTAAATTAAATAAAGCGGAGTATATGGTATCTTGAGAAAAAAGAGGAGGCAAATGGAACAGAGAAGGCTTGCGAAGCCCAAGAGTAATGAGACGGTAGAGAATGCCGCTGTGTACGTGTGTGAAGTACGGTGTAATTCATACTGCCCGAATAACGCTGAACCCGGATGCGGCGAAAGCGCTGGTGGTTCTGGTTGTCCATGTGCCAATATTAAGCCCGGATATGGCGGTGGTTCTACGGGTAGTAGCTGTCCATACGTCAATATTGTTATTGGATGCGGTGGTGGTTGCAGGCAGGACTAATGACGCCTGCAGCTAAATAAACACGGATTATTTCTATCGGTTTTTCGTAGGCCGGTGGAAGCATTAAACTTCAGTGGAGGAAAAATGGAAAAGAGAAAGCTTGTGAAGCCGCAAAATAATGAAAGGATAGAGAATAGAGCTGTTTACACGTGCGAAGCGCCCAATTTATGCCCAACTAATGCAACGTGTGGTAGTCATTGTGGTTTTTCTTGTCGAGACGGAACCAATCTCTATTCTTGCGGTAATGGCTGTCCCAGCGGAAATTCCGGGACTTGTAGCTGCTAAGTAGACACGAATTGTTCCCGCTGATCTTTTATAGGCCGGCGGAAGCATTAAAATTTCAACAATCAGGAGTATTGTATGGAAAAGGTAAGGCTTGTGAAGCCGCAAACGAACGAGACGGTAGAAAACGTTGCTGTCTATGCGTGTGAGAAAAATTTTATATGTGGTGAAACTAATACCAATGGCTGTGGTAACCGCTGTGGTGATGCTTGCCCAGATGGGATAAATGTCTACTCTTGTGGTAAAGGCTGTCCCAGTGGAACTAATGCCAATGGTTGCGCTAGTTAATTAAGTGATGGTTATTTCCGTTAGTCTTTCGTAGACCGGCGGAAGTATTAAAACTCTAATAATGAGGAGGATGCTATGGAAAAAAAACAACTGGTAAAACCGCAAAGTAATGAAGCATTAGAGAATGTCGCTGTCTACGCTTGCGAATCTAATTCTATATGCGGTGATAAAATCAATTATTCGTGCGGCAGTGGTTGTCCAGCTATAGGAACTAATATAGCCGGCTGTGGTCGTGGTTGTTATTGCCCAAACGTTGCTTATTGTGGTAAGTAAAGAAGCAGTGATGGTGGTTGCAGACGGGACTGATGCCTGCAGCTAATTAAAGACGGATTGTTTGCGCCGCTCTTTTGTAGGCCGGTGGAAACATTAAAACTTTAACAATCAGGAGGATGCTATGGAAAAGAGAAAGCTTGTGAGGCCGCAAAGCACTGAGACAGTAGAGAATGTGGTTGTCTATGCGTGCGAAGCGCCTAATCTTTGCCCCAATAATTCAGTGTTTGTCTATGACTTTAGACCTTGTTTGTCTATGACTTTAGACCTTGTTTGTCTATGACCCTAGACCTTGTTTGTCTATGACCTTAGACCTTGTTTGTCTACTACCTTAGATCTTATGTGGTAGTCGCTAAGGAGGATTGTATGGATACTTTTGTCAGATAGGTTGATGTGTTAATTGGTATGCTTCTGTTGGTCTTTTTTCAAGGTCGGCGGAAGCATTAAAATTTCAAATAATGTGGAGGAGATAATGGGGCGTGGCGTGAAACTAAAACCACAAAAATTATTTGTAGGGGTAGGGTTTTTGATAAGTCTGTATTGGAAGTACAGAAAGTCAACCCTGCTCTTTTTAGTGCTTTTCTGCTTGTTAAGCGGAGTGCTGCCCTTTGCCTCTATTGTTATTCCTAAATACATACTTGATGAGCTGACCAATAAGCAAAATATTGGGCATATTATTTTTGCTGTCGGCGCACTGCTTTTGTCCACACTCTTTGGAAAAACATTGATTGACTTTTTTCATGCCCGCTATGAAGTAGGGCAACAGTATATAGCGGATCGCTTTGCTATCGACTTGGGAGTCAACCTCTATAAATCCGATCTCGCCACCATTGAAAAAGCCTCTTTCCTTGATACCCTTACCCGCTCCTCAAAATTTATGAACGCCGAATACACCGGTTTCGGCGGCGTCTTGCTGAAAGCGACGAATATTATTTCCTACGGCATTACGACCATCGGCATTATATCAATCATATCATTGCTAAACCCTTTTATCATGCTCATATTCGTTGCACTGGTAGCCGCTACGACTGCCTTCAACGCCTCCATTAAAAAGAAACTGGTGGCAATCTCGCTGGAACAAGCTTCCAACCAGCGCAAAGTAAACTACGACTTCTCTTTGTTTTTTGAGTACCGGTTTGCCAAAGAAGTACGGGTAAACACTATGCTCTCGTGGATTGTCAAGCGCTACCGTTCAAGTCTTGAGAGTATGTTTGGTGCCACCGCCAAACGCTGGAATCTCATCTTGAACGGGCAACTGTTTACCAATGTTATTGCGGTAATTCAGCAGGGCATAGCTTACGGCTACCTTGTCTACTTGGTAATACAAGGACATTTCAGCATAGGGAGCTTCATCATGTACCTTGCCGCCATAAACACCTTTTCAGGCTCTATATCAAACCTTATGGACGCTCTTGTTGACTTACGGCGTTACACCGACTATTACGATGCCGTTGAAGAGTTTTTTGACACACCCAAATATCTGCGTGAAGGGAAAAAGCCCTGTTCCTTTTCTTCTGCACCTGAAATTGAGTTCCGCAATGTATCGTTCCACTATGCGGATCAGCCTGATATGCTCAAAAATATAAATATAACGATTCATGCCAGAGAAAAACTGGCTATTGTTGGGGAAAACGGCGCAGGAAAAACGACTTTTATCAAACTACTTATCCGTTTGTATAAACCTACACAAGGAGTAATCTTGTTAAACGGAAAAGACATTCAAGAGTACGACTTTGATGACTATGTCAAACACCTCTCAATAGTCTTTCAGGACTTTGCTTTGTTTGCCGTCTCCTTGCGTGAGAATATTACTTTAGGGTACACCGTGGATGACAAGACAATCCTTGATGTGCTTGAGCGCAGCGGCTTCAGCGATAGATTGGCCAGACTGGAAAAAGGCCTTGATACCACCATTTATAAGACGCTTGATGATAACGGTATCGAGCTTTCGGCAGGCGAGGGGCAAAAAATTGCTATGGCACGGGCGCTTCTTAAAGACACTCCGCTTATTATTCTTGACGAGCCATCCGCCTCTCTTGACCCTCGAGCGGAATATGAAGTCTACCGGCAATTCGACACAATGGTTGCAGGGAAAACGGCGCTCTTCATTTCGCACCGTTTAGCCAGCACGCAATTCTGTAACAGAATAGCGGTATTTAAGCAAGGCATGATTGTAGAATACGGTACTCATAACGAACTTATGCAAAACAAGCAGCTATATTACGAATTATTTTCTATGCAGGCACAGTTCTACGAAACAAAATAAGACAAAGGAAAAATTATGAACATAGCATTCTTAGACAGCGGCATTGACGCAACCCATCCTGTATTTGCCGGTATTCCCATTACTCAAATGCTCTATGACAACGGCACGTGGATACAAGAGGATGAATACCAGCCGACAATGGGACATGGCACCGGCGTGGCTTCCATTTTAGCTAAAAATACTTTTGATTTTGCCATTACTTCATTTGTTCTCTTTGAAGAAGGGTTAAGCGCCAGCATTGATCGTTATATAAGCGCCCTTGAATTTATCTTAAATGCCAAGACCCAGTACGATATTATTCACATGAGTATTAGCCTGAGAATGTATAATCCTGTCCTTGAAAATCTCTGCAAAGCTCTGCACAAAAAAGGTTGTGTACTGGTCGGCGCATTTGACAATAGCGGGTATATCTCGTATCCCGCCGCTTTTTCAACGGTGATTGGTGTTGACGCCTCTCCTTTGTGTAAAACAAGCGCCGATTACCGGACCCTTTCGGGACCGGTTGATTTGCTTGCCAAAGGTGGAGCGCAACGGGTTGCGTGGCTAAACCACGGCTATACTTTGATGCAGGGTTCTAGCTTTGCCGCCGCATATATCACGGCGCATAGTATAAACGCTCTTCACAAGGGGGTTGCGTTAAGCACCCTTTTTCCATTGTGTGAATGTTTAAGCGGCTCTACACCCCAAAAAACAGAAGGCGTATCATGGAAGGATAAAATACACAAAGCGGTTGCCTTCCCTTATAATAAAGAGACCTCAAGCTTAGTGCGATTTTCAGAATTATTATCGTTTGAATTGGTAGACCTGTATGATACAAAATTATCAGGCAGCCTAGGGCGTATTATTAAATGCTTTGATGAAAGCGGACGGCAGTACACGGTCAAAAACATTGATGCTTGTGATTTCGACGCATTTGATACTTTCATCATGGGACATACCCACGATCTTGAGTATTTCAGCAAAGAGCAGATACGCACGCCGCTTATTGAAAAATGTATTCAAAACAAGAAAAATCTATTCTGTTTTGATAATGAAAGCATTGATGAGCCGATGCAATTCCGCTTTTTGCAGGCAGGCGTAGACCTAATTTATCCGACTATTGATTATACAGTTCCTGAGAAGCTGGGCAAACTGTATTACATTAACACGCCGGTATTGGGAATATTTGGTACTTCGAGTCAACAGGGGAAATACACCTTGCAATTATCCCTTCGTAAGCAGTTTCTTCACGATGGCTACACGGTTGGGCAGCTCGGCAGTGAACCTGAAAGTCTGCTTTTCGGTATGGATAAGGTCTATGCGTATGGATTTCAAGGAACAAGTCTATACGGCTATAAAACTATTGAGTATCTCAATCAGTGCATGGCCGATATGGACAGGAAACAGTATGATATACTTATCGTAGGCTCCCAATCCGGCACTATACCTCTGCAATATAGCTGCCTTAGTACTATCCCGCTTGAAAGTATCAATTTTCTTTTAGGCACACGTCCTGATGCAATAATTTTGTGCGTCAATTACCATGATACGATTGAAGACATTAAACGCACGATATGCGCTCTTGAATCTCTTGGTAAGAGCAAGGTTATTGCTTGTTCTGTGTTTCCGCAAGGATACGCCTCTCAATGGGATATACTCAGAGGCGTCAAGCGATTTATTGAATCCTCAGTCCTTGAAATATTTATACAACAACTCTCCCAAGCGCTGTCAATTCCCTGCTATACTAACGATAAAGGCGCTACAGCGCTCTATCAAAGAGCCATCGACTTTTTTGCGGCATAAAAGGCCATGCTCTCTTCCCCCAAGTCGCAGGCCATAGGTCTGACCTGGTTAGAGAGAGTACCTCATTGGAGTATCTTCAGCTCTGACTTCAAGATTGTGTCGTCCACGAGAGAGATAATCTTTGTAATCCCGTGTTCCCGATGATACGCTCCACTGTACTTCCATTCACGCGGTTCTTTTACAAGCCCTGCCTTAACGGGGTTCTGATCGATGTAGTTATACACGTTCCAGAAGTCCTGTTCGTCTGTTATTACCCGTGAATAGAACCTATCTCCCCAGAAATGTCCAGTCTTGTGATTCATTTTGTTCCACCGAATCGCAAATACCATCTTGATCCATTTCAATATCTCAGAAAGACTCTGTCCTTCAGCAGGAGTGATAAGAAAGTGGAAGTGATTCGATATGATACAAAAGTTCCAGAGCTTGAATTTGAAACCTTTTACCGTTAATGCTTCCTCGACTATGGAGAGGAATAGTTCTTTCATCCTGTCAGGATCGAGTTCAAAAAGGAAACGATTAACTACCGACAAGATATAATAGGTGAGACCTAAATCAGTGCGGCCTCGTGGCGAATAGTGCGAAGACATGGTACATAGATAACGGGATAAATATGGCGTTTTGCTTTAGTCAGCCGCTCTTTTTTTACTCTTTTTTTCCTTGAGG
>JAITAM010000197.1 GCA_031284085.1 Spirochaetaceae bacterium | reverse complement strand
TGCGCCTGCGCCTATCCTTTCACCGCCCCGATGGTCAAGCCTTTCACAAAACAGTTTTGCACAAAAGGGGAAGCCGGCACGGTACAGCTTGCGGCGGCACCAGTAAAAAAATATGCCGGTAGCGCAGACATGAATCTTCGCATTGCGTGCACCTGTGCCTACCCTTTCACCGCCCCGATGGTCAACCTTTCCACAAAACAGTTTTGCACAAAAAGGGAAGCCGGCACGGTACAGCTTGCGGCGGCACCGGTAAAGAAATATGCCGGCGGCGCTGGCATGAACCTTCGCACTGCGTGCGCCTGTGCCTATCCTTTCGCCGCCCCGATGGTCAACCTTTCCACAAAACAGTTTTGCACAAAAAGGGAAGCCGGCACGGTACAGCTTGCGGCGGCACCAGTAAAAAAATATGCCGGCAACGCAGACATGAACCTTCGCATTGCGTGCGCCTGCGCCTATCCTTTCACCGCCCCGATGGTCAAGCCTTTCACAAAATATTTCTGCACAAAAGGATAGGCCAAGAGCATAGGACCCGTGGCCACAACGGTCATGGCAAGCTTCATGCTCTCAAGCGGGACGGTTTTGAACGCAACGCCCGAATGTTCCGCCACGCGCTGCAAAGCCTGAGCGCTGTTCAACATATTTTGTAAGTAGTATTGCAGGGTCCACAGCTCGCTGTGCATATTGTTGATGAACAACATACAGTTGTACCAATCGTTCCAGTAGCCCAGTGCTGTGAAGAGGCCGATGGTTGCCAAAAGCGGCATACTAATCGGCAGTATCAGCTTGAAGTAGATGGTCAGATCGTTTGCGCCGTCTATTTTCGCGGACTCAACTAAGGCAAAGGGAATGGATTTGAAGAAGTTTTTGGCGATGATCATGTTCCACACTGAGAAAAGCATGGGCAGAATCAAGGCGTAAACCTTGTTGGTAAAGTGCAGGGTTCTCGTACACAAGAGGTAGTAGGGGACCAGTCCGCCGTTGAAGAGCGTGGTAAAGTAAAAGAAGAAGCTCATAAAGTTGCGGAAGTGGAAATCCGTGCGGCTCAGGACAAAGCCTGTCATGGTTACCATGAGCAAGGCGAGTACCGTTCCCAGAACCGTTACAAGGACGGTAATGCCGTAGGAATTGATAATCGTTTGCGGGTTTTTCAAGAGCATTGAATAGCCGGTCAGGGAAAAGACCCGCGGGTAAAAGCTGAAGCCCTCGCGGATGATTGTTCCTTCATCCATGAAAGAGTTCACGGCCACCAAATAGAAAGGCGCAAGGCAGACAAAGGCGAAGCCTGCAAGAAGTACGTAGCCGATAAGGTGGAATACAAACTTATCCGCCGAGAAAACCCGTTTTCCATGTTTCTTTAGTGTATTCATAATCTTAGTCCTTTTGCCGCTAAAAGAGCGTGTAGTCCGGTTCGATTTTCTTCACCACGTGGTTTGCGATGAGAATCGTAATAAAGCATAAGACGCTTTGGTACAACCCGGCAGCGGCGGCCATGCCGGTATTGGGTGAGTTGATCAGGGATCGGTAGACAAACGTATCAATGATGTCGCTGACTTCGATAAGTAGTTGGCTGCGCCCGACAATCTGGTAGAACATACCAAAATCCCCGCGGAATATCTGCCCAATAGCCAAGAGCAGCATTATGACCATAGTTGGCCGTATATGGGCGATGGTGATATGCCAAATGCGCTGGAAGATGTTTGCGCCGTCTATTTCAGCGGCCTCAAGCATCTGCTGGTCCATGCCGGTAATTGAAGCTAGGTAGATAATCGCTCCATAGCCGGTGTTCTTCCACAGCCGTATGAGTATCAGCACGAAGGGGAACTGCGCGGGGTCTCCATAAATATTGACCCGTTCCGACCCTATACCGGTGAGCATCGTGTTGATCACGCCGTTTTCATAGCCGAAAATATTAAGCACGATGGAGGCGGCCACGACCCATGAGATGAAAAAGGGGAGGAAAGTGAAAGACTGGAAGGTTTTTTTGAGGCGCGCCAAGGGCAATTCGCTGATAATAATGGCAAGTCCGATTTCACAAACCATACCCAGAACAATGAAGGCAAGATTGTAAAGCATGGTGTTCCGCGTGAGAGACCACAGCTTATCAGAGACGACAAGGTACTTAAAATTGTTAAGTCCCGCCCACGGACTGCCCCAAATACCCAAGCGATTCTGGTAGTCCTTAAATGCGACTATGATTCCGGCCATAGGCACATAGGAAAACAGCACCGTAAAAACGGTCGCGGGCAGCAGCATTAAAACCATAATTCGATTTTCCCAAACTTTTTCAAGAAACGTTTTGTGTTTCACAAGAAATTCCTCCACTTATTTTTGATCATAAGGGGGCTTTTGGTGTAAAACCATAGTGAAATTTGCAAAAAAAATGGACGATTACGCAATTTTCTGGAATTTCAGGACATAATGATTAGGAGGGTGGTATTATTGCAGGGCGGGCGGCCTTAAGGCTTCACATCCGCGCACGAAATCTCGGAATTCTTTGGGCGTACTGTTGCGGACTCGTTTGTATATGCGGGAAAAATACAAAGGATCGTCATAGCCTGCCTTCTCCGCTGCTTGGCAGATACTCTGCGCCGAATCTTTTCTTATCTGACTCTCAAAATAGGCAATGCGCTTGAGAGTGAAAAAGCGCTTAAAACTCATGCCGAAACTTTTCTTGATGGTGTGGGATATAGTAGAAGAGCTGCAGCACATAGCTTTTGCCGCATCGTCTAGGCTCACAGGCTCCATGATGTGTTTTTCCAGCCAGTGGTTCAGCCTTTCCGCCAAGCTCAGAGGCATAATATTCACATAATCATGGGAAACAATGAATTCTGTGAGCATAGAAAAGAGGTGCAGCATATTGCTCACCATGGGTTCATCAAAAAACGGTAATTTGGCAAAGGTTTGTTCGAGGATTTCAGGATCAAGATCTTTTCCTTGCCACTTTATTATAATATCCTGAGGTATTTTCTCTTTCATTCTGAATTGCCCTATCATCGCATAGCCGACCGTGTCTGTTCCGCAAATAATAGGCATGACCGCCTCATTGAGGCCTGCATGGCATCGGTACAAAAGCAGCTTGCGGTTCTGTTCACAGCGGTTGCACGCATAGTGGTTTTGTTTGATACAGGCATTCTCTTCGCCAAGCGATTTGCGAATCAACAGACAATAATCCGACAAACTGTAGGGATATCCCATAAGCGCATCTTCTCCGTCCACAGAAAAGACGGTGAAACGCACTTTGAAGCAATAAGCGAAACTATCAATAAGGCGCTGGACTTCTTCGTTAAAGATAATTGCTTGCCGATCATTTACCATAAACAAATTCTATAGCGCCTCCGTTCATTTGTCCATGATTTTTACAAGAGAAGAGAAATAGGACAGCTCAAACTTCATGGGATCTGTCGAACTCGCGTTAGGGTAAGCATAAGATGCCGATTGTAAAATTTTCAGATTTTTGCCGGTTGACTAGATAACCCTGTTTATGCTATGGTCTTAAAGGAAACGGGATGTAGCCTAGTGGCTAAGGCGCTTGCTTTGGGAGCAAGAGATCGGCGGTTCAAATCCACCCATCCCGAAAAGAAAGATTGTTCATAACAACAACATACAAAAAAATGCAGCTTACAGGGTTACACCATTCTTGAAGATAGCAATTTCACGATAATCATACGTTTCATTTTTAGTCTTAGCCCCGTTCACTACCTGCATAAGCAGCGTGAATAAAGAATCTCTGACCGACGCGGCTTCTTCCGTCAAAAGGCGACCGGCATCAAAATCTATCCAAGCGCTTTTCTTTTGCGCCAGCTCCGTATTGCTTGCGATCTTAACGGTCGGCACAGGAGCGCCAAGAGGAGTTCCTCGACCGGTACTAAAAAGGATCATGTGCGCACCGGCGGCAGTCAAAGCGGTGGTAGAAACTATATCGTTTCCCGGCCCTTCTAAAAGCACCAGACCCCGCTTAAAAGCGGCTTTCAGCTGTTGTCCGTAGCGGTAGACCCCTCTAATGACGGCAGAGCCGCCTTTTTGTACACAGCCGCACGATTTCTCTTCCAGTGTAGTAATACCGCCTGCTTTGTTGCCCGGTGAAGGGTTTTCATACACAACCTGATTGTGCGCACGGTAATACCCCTTGAACTCTTCTATCAAGCCGAGCGTTTGATCGAAAAGCTCTTGGCTTTCACAGCGGTTTAAGAGCATGGCTTCGGCGCCGAACATTTCAGGCACTTCGCTCAAAATAACCGTTGCACCCATGCTGGTCAATATATCACTCATCCATCCGATGAGAGGATTTGCCGTGATGCCTGAAAACCCATCCGAACCGCCGCATTTCATACCAACCACCAAGTCCGACGCCGCAACCGATTCCCGTCTCGCTTTATTTCCAAAACGAGCGAGCCTTTCTATGAGAGCTGCTGCGGTTTTCATCTCGTCTTCTTCCTGCTGTGCGCTCAAAAAAGCCATGCGATCGGTATCCTGTGCGTACGCTCCGAGCAATTTCTTGAACTGTTCGGACGTATTATTTTCACAGCCGAGGGACAGTACCAGCACGCAGGCTGCATGAGGATGTTGAGCAAGATCGCTTAAAATGGTGGCGGTTGCCGCATGATCCTCCCCCATTTGCGAGCAGCCGTAAGGATGAGTCCATGCAAAAGCACCGTCTATATTAGGATAAAGCGGTAAGATAGTGTCATTTGCAAAGCGGGCAAGTTTCTCCGCGGTTTTGTTGACGCATCCTACCGTTGGAATGATCCACAGTTCGTTACGGATAGCGATGCTGCCATCAGCTCTACGGTACGCCTGAATCTGCGGTGCAGGATCGGCACAGCTATACAAAGGAAAAGCGGGTGGATATGAAAATTTTGTTGATTCGCCGCTCAGAAGCGTCTTCATGTTGTGAGTATGCACCCATGATCCGGCTGCAATGTTCTCTGAAGCTGTGCCTATAGCCGTGCCGTATTTGATAATCTTCTCCCCCGCACTTAAAGAGCAAAGGGCGATTTTATGTCCTGCAGGAATGTCTTCCTGCGCTTTTAGAGCAAGAGCAGCGCCGCCAGCGAGTTCTTCATCCTGATGAAGGTCTCGAAGCGCCACCGCAACATTGTCATTTCCCTGTATCCGTAAAAGTGTTTGCATACCCGTATCCTATGCTTGCCCCACGACTGTGGCAAGCACGTTTTTAACGCCGTCTTGCCACAGAGCGCTGAGGAACTGTGCGACCGTTTCCTCAAGGTCAGCATATGCACTCAGATCTTCACCCCACCATGCCTCGATGCTTAAAACACTGTGAACGACCCGCTGCGCATCCTTTTGTGTGCCGGAAACATTCTCGTACAATGCGGCAAAGGTTTTAAGAATATCCGCATCGTCCCTGATAGGATAGCTTTCGGTGCCTCTTTCGCCGGTCAGCACGCCGTCTTTAAGGTTCTTGCCCCGGTAAAATGCTATAAGAGCTGCAAAAGAAAAGCAAAGAGCAACCGGCAGTTTTTTGTTTTTTTTCACAAAGCCCGTCAATGACGGGAGGATGCGTGTTTTAAATTTCGATATGGAATTGAGCGTGATTGAAAGCAGTTGGTGCTTGATATACGGATTGGCAAAACGCTCAAGGACGGCATCCGCATACTGTATTAGTTGTGCCTGATCGCCGTCCATCGATGGAATAATTTCTTCAAAGAGACATTTTTTCATAAAGGCAAAAATAAGCGGATCGTGAATACATTCTTCAACTGTATTGAGACCGTATTGGAAAGCCGCAGGCACTGAGGCGGTATGCGCGCCGTTCAAAATACGTACTTTGCGTGTCCTATAAAAACTCATATCATCCGTCCAAATAACGTTCAAGCCGGCTTTTGTTAAGGGGAATTCCGCACTGTGATCGCATTTTGTTTCAATGACCCAAAGGTGAAAAAGCTCTGCCGTGTCAAGAAGCGAATCGGTGTAGCCGATCTTCTCCCAAAGCGCGGGTACTTCTTCCTTAGGCGGATAGCCGGTTACAATACGATCGACGAGGCTGTTACAAAAATCGCATGAATCAAGCCAAGAGCAGAATGTATCACCAAGATGCCATTCGGCTGCGTATCGTTCCACAAGCTCTTTGAGCTTGTCGCCGTTTTTATCAATAAGTTCGCAGGGGATAAATACCAATGCTTTAGAACTATCCCCGTGAAAGTATTGGAAACGCCTAAATAAAAATGCGGTTACCTTAGCCGGAAATGATCTTTGCGGTTTATCTTCAAGCCGATCGTCCGCATTATAAGCAATGCCGGCTTCTGTGGTATTTGAGATAACAAAGCGCAAGTCAGGATTTTCAGAACACCGAATGTATTCATCAAATTGTAAAAAAGGATTGATACAGCGGCTTATAGAGCTGACAGCTTTCAGCTCCTCTTGTGTTGTAGAGGCTTTTACCCCCCGAAGAATCACCGTATAAAGGCCCTTTTGCGCCTGTATCATATCCGAGATACCCTGCTCAATAGGCTGCACAACAACGACATTTCCGTTAAAATCCGTTTTTTCATTGGCAATGTCAATCTGCCAATCCACAAAAGCCCGTAAGAAATTCCCTTCACCATATTGAAGTACTTTTTCCGGTCTCTGCACCGTCTGCACAACATCAATAATTGATCTCATAAAAATAGCGGGTTTCCGTCCCGCCCTCCTTCAAATTATCAAGTCCTTCACCGAAGGGCTGTCTGTCCATGCCGTCAAACGTCTTTCCGCTTTGTCTTAAACTTTCTCAGGCGTCTATAAAATTTATTTTTGACGCAGGCACAACCCTGTTAAGGCAGGTCAGACCTCAAGTTATTTATCAGACTTTAATCGCACGTCCACCCTCTAATCTCTTGCACGTGCGCCGATCACCCTTTGCCTTGCAGACAGATCGTTCCAAAACCGTATGTCTTGATATGCATTCTCACGGAAAAACCGCTCTAAAGCAGGCATCTGGGACGGATCCGCTTCGATAAGCAGTAACGCATTCGGAGCAAGATAGTCTACAGCTTGCACGATCAACCTTTGGATAAGGGACAGACCTCCAATGCCGCCGTCTAGAGCAAGAACTGGTTCGTGCCGCACCTCAGCAGGCAAAGAAGGGATAAGCTCGCTAGGAATATAAGGCGGATTTGCAGTGATGAGATCAAAGCGGCCGACTATGTTCTCAAAGAGATCGCCGTGTATGAACGCAACCGCATTTGCACAGAGCCGCCGCGCATTTTCCTGCGCCACCGCCAAAGCATCGTGGGAAATATCCGAGGCATAGATGGCACAACCCGATCGTTCGTGCTTTAGAGCCAGCGCCACAGCCCCTGATCCAGTACAAAGATCAAGCACATTCCCCTTTGCATCCGGCGCAAGAAACGACAATGCCGCTTCTACTAAAGTTTCGGTCTCAGGACGAGGAACAAGAACCGCAGGCCCCACCGTGATATCAAGCCCCCAAAATTCCCGCCGCCCTATAAGATAGGCAACAGATTCCCCGTTAAGCCTGCGTTCCAGCAGTGAACGGTAGCGGTTGTAGTGTTCGGCGCTCAGCAGCTCAAAAGGATCGGCTGCAATAAGAGCCGTTCTGCTTTTGTGCAGCACTTCGCCCAGCAGCACCTGCGCATCAAGTACCGAAGTCTCAATACCGCCGCCTTTCAAGGTTTGTACAGCTTCGTAAAGCGCTTGACGAATAGATAGAGCCTCAGTCGGCATCCTTAACGCTCCCTTTAACATACTTGTTGATCACTTCGTCAAGCTGACGAGGATCTAACGGTTTGGATAAAAATGCGGTGAAGCCGTTGGCAAGGAAATTGTCTTCATTACCGATAAGGGCATTTGCGGTCAGCGCTATAATAGGCACTGTCCGTGCATAATCCGTTCCGATTTCTTCTCGTATGTACTTTGTAGCTTCCATACCATCCATGTCCGGCATCATGTGATCCATAAAAACCGCATCGTAATGCAGGCCGTTATCCTCTATCAAAGCTATAGCTTGCCGCCCGCTTGTAACACAATCAATGGTAAAACCGTAAACTTCCATGATCCCCTTAGCAACCTCAAGGTTTATCTCAACATCGTCTACCACAAGCACCCGCCGATCAGGCATCTGCGTATACGTTTCTATCTTTTCCTGCTTTTCCTCTGTCCATTGGAAATTGCGTAGACTCTCAACCGTCTTTTTGCCTATACCCGTACTATCAATAATACCCTGTCTAAACATTATGGTAAAGCAGCTGCCCCGCCCGTACTCGCTCACGAGACTAATTGTCCCGCCCATAAGTTCCATCAATCTCTTTGAGATCGCAAGTCCCAAACCGGTTCCTTCTATTGAACGATGCGCCTTTAGATCCACTTGCATATAATCAGAAAAAAGAAGCTTCTGGTCTTCAGGACGAATACCCATGCCGCTGTCCTTTACACTCATAGTCAGAATGGTTTCATTGCCCTGCATCGTATGGCTCAAAGCCATACACACTGTCCCTTCTTTCGTGTACTTAAACGCATTCGATAAAAGATTATTAAACACTTGCTTTATCCGCAATTCATCGCCGTACAGTCTTGCAGGCAGCGTCTCATCAATTTCAAGCTTGAAGGTAATGGGTTTGTCGCCTATCCGCAGGATATTTAGCTGTATGGTATCGTTGATAAGGCTTGGCGTGTGGTATTCATTCGGTATAAGTTCAAGGTTATGGGACTCAATTTTAGAAATATCCAAGATATCGTTAATAATACTCAAGAGATTGCTGCCTGATGTCCGTATCTTTTTAATGTTATTAAAAGTCTCTTTGGGCAATGTCTTGCGCAGTTCTATATCGGCAAGCCCTATTACGGCATTCAGCGGCGTACGTATTTCATGGCTCATAGTGGCAAGAAAGGCGCTTTTGGACTCAGAAGCTGTAATAGCAGTTTCCGTTTGTTTTCTTAATTCGATAACGCTCTCTTCAAGAGCCTTTTTCGATTGATTGATCTGCTTGTATAAATCACCGAATTGCCGCGCCAAAATAAAAGCTGCGGCAACAACAAAAATAAGAAAGGCGTAGTAAAGAATATCAGTTGGACGCTTAAAGAAGACCAAACAAATAAGAGACCATAATCCGGTCAAAGACAGTACGGTCGTGATGAAAATAAAATTGCCTGCGATAGTACCGCGCATATTCTTCCAGTACACGAGGCCCAAGGATTGAGCTTCTCCAGAACTCCTCATCGCTTTCCACTGCCTATAACCGTCGCGGATAAAAACATAGAGTGTGGTACAGCTAAGCATGTATAATACGAAGAGAAAGCTCATCACTTCAAAGAAGATAAGGACGTCTTCGGCATACTGCAAGGAAAAAACGGACTGCGTGAGAATCATCGCCGCACAAAGACCCGCATATATTTTTGTCGTCAAGAGTACTTTTTGGTAATTCAGATAGTTTAGAAAGACTAATATTACAGGCAAGAGCAGGTACAAAGAGCCGTATTCAAGCCGTGCTGTGATATTTGTATCGGGGAAGATCAAGTAAATAGCGGTCGTACGGGTAAGAAAATAAAGCCCCAAGAGCAAAGAGAAAATGCCGAAGTAGAGGTTGTATTTTTCATTCGTGCGCATCCTATGAAGCAGAAGATGGTAAGGCCCTAAGAAGAAAAAAATTCCGCAGATCATGTACAGTATCATTTGGCTGTTATCGCGGAGTATAGAATCGTAAAAGCCAAGATAATAATCGGAAGAGTAGTACAAGCCGGTAGAAACATAGGAGGGATCGCCTATGATTCTCAATGCAAGAAAGTTTTCGCCGGCTCTCAAAAGGGAGCGGTCGAAAGGAAAAGACACGTTGCGGTAAGCTCGATGGGAGCGGATGCCGCCGTCTTCCGAGAGGTCGATGTTCGCCTGAACCGACACGCCGTTTATAAAAATCTCCCAGTTATCACCAAGGCCGGAAAAGAACAAGCCCGGCAGCCTTGTGTTTTGATTCACCACAAAATCTTTTGTGCGCTGGTCAAGCGTAAAGGGGATAATAATTGTCCATTCTTGAATGGGTCTTCCAAAGGGAGATAAAAAAGCGCGGGAAGGATTGGCTTTAAGGTCTGTGTTGACAATAATAAGCGGGACGGTCTTGTGCGCTTCGGTCGGCTCAAAGACCGTCCATTGACCGCCATAGTCCTGCACGGCGTTTTGATCCGCCGTATTTTTTACTATTTCAAGGTCAAAGCCGGTCTTTATGTATGCCGGATAGTCTCGTACATTTACACGCCATGCCTCGTCCTGCACGCAAGAGACGCAACAAGTACTGATAATAATACATATTATAAAGGTAATACCGGTCATAGCTCAAGCCTTGCTTGATGGTAAGCATAGTAATGTTTTTCAGGCACTGTCAAGACCAGTCGCAGCCTCTTTTTAAGTTTCGCTCTTATATCGGGAGCGGCGTCCGGCTCTCCGCCTGCAAGAAGTGGAGCAGGGGACACAAGCCGGCCTCCTCCTAAACTTCGACCTTCTATCGGAAGCGGAAGCGGACCGTGCGTTCCTGCGCCCGCCCCCCTATCGTTCCGTAACTATCAAAAACCTTCCGACTTTGCTTTCAACCGAAACCGTGCCGAGCGCCCTGTTGCTGATGCCGAAAAACCCCCTGTCCCAGCGCAACCCGTCAAGAGGCCACTTCAGCCCGCTGCTCGTAATGCGCCACGGGTCGCTGCCGAGCGGAAACACCGACACGATGGAGTTGCTTCGAGCCTCTATGTGCAGGCTTTGCCCCTGCCCAAGTGCGTAAATATCCTCTTTGTCGGTGATCCAGCGATCCGGCGAGGGAGACCGCTCAAAAAGCGAACGCAGCGCTAAAAGATGGTCGACCCTCCCCCCGCCGCCGCCTACAAGCGCAGCCCACGTGCAGCCCTGCTCCCACAAAAGGCTCAAAGCCAATTCCGTGTCGGTGTAGTCCTTGTCGGCCGGATACACAAGCACACGTTCTTTGGGGTAGGCCGCAAGGCGCTGCACGCTGTCAAGCGAGTCCATGTCGCCGACAATCCAATCGGGAGACAAGCCCGCACGCTCTACATTCATAAGGCCGGAGTCGGCCGCAACGATACAATCCACGCCCTTTGCAAGCTCTTTGCAGGCGGACGGGTCGGGCGCTTCCCCGCCGATAAA
>JAITAM010000196.1 GCA_031284085.1 Spirochaetaceae bacterium | reverse complement strand
TCCCTGTCCCCCATTCCCAACCGGAGGTCTGTCCCCTGCCTAATCAGAAGCAGAGGTACGACCTTTCGGCTTTTTGCCTGCAAGAAGCGGCTTATATCAGACTCTTGAAACAGCCTATTTCAGACCCTTGAAACAGCCTATTTCAGACTCTTGAAACAGCCTATTTCAGACCCTTGAAACAGCCTATTTCAGACTCCTGAAACAGCCTATTTCAGACTCCTGAAACAGCCTATTTCAGACTCCTGAAACAGCCTTCCCGATCTCGCGGCTTCGGCCGGCTCCTTGTAGGCAAGGAGCCGTGCCTGCCGCTCCCGATACAACAACTCTAGAAACAGGCTGTGCCTGTGGGCTCTTAGAAAGAGCCGGTGCTGCATAGAATGTCGTAGACTGTCTGAGGACTGGGAAAATTCCTGATCTGTGATAGAGCACCGGATTGTATCAGTGTTAAAACCTGACTTAAAACTTTCAGGTGCCGTTCATGTTCCCCTTCGCCAAGGAGAAGCATAACCACAAGATGAACAGGTTCTTCATCAGGCGCCCCGTAATCTATGCCGTTAGGGGAAAAACCAAGCGCGCCGATTATGCCTTTTAGGTCGTGAAAATAGCCGTGAGGAATTGCTATGCCGGGGGCTACGGATGTATCCATCTTCGCTTCACGCTCATGCAGTGCCGAAAGCATCTTTTCGCTGTTTAATTCAGGCTTAACAGTCGATATTGCCCCTACCAATTCTTCAAATACCGTTAAAAATCATCCCTGCAAAAGTTTCCTAGCGATAGGCAAGAGTTTTTTACTGATAGGCAAAGGTTCTTTTAGTTTTAGAAGCAGCCTACGGCTGGGGTTGCGGCTGCTGCTTGGTAAAAGTAAAGTCTCCCATGATAAGCGTGTCGCCCATAACCCTTGCCTCCACCGTACCGATGGTGTCAAATGTACAGCTCAACACACCGCCTTCCGTATCGGTGTAAACGCCGTCCAATTCGGTGGTGCATATCCATAGCACCGATTCGCTGTTGAAGCTTAAGGTGTGCTGCGCCGCTTCCTGTGCCGATGTCCACCTTGTGCCGGTAAGAACCGCATTTTTACTGCCCGCCTGCTGTACAAAAATCATGCCTAAAAAAGAAAACATATCGTAAGTTATCCGAACGGCATCAACAGTATCACCGCCAAAACTCAGCAGGTACAAACCCTCGCCGAGGTCCAAAAATAAACCGGACGAGGCTTGGGTCGAAGCGTACAAGCTTATTATTCCATCTTTTCCAAAGGAAAGATCAATGCTGCCGTCATCATTGGCAAAATGCCAGACAGTGCCTTCCAAAGAAGAAGGCTGCGCCTTTTGGGAGCCGGTTGCGCAGGACACACAGGCACAGAGTATACAAACTATGAAAGCAAAAACAGGAAGGCGGAGAGCAGGAAGCCGAGCCATTCTATGGCACCATGAGCCGGGTTAAAGGCCAATACCGGAAAATTGCCTTCCCTGTAATGACATCGCCTGAAATAGGCCCCCACGTACGTGAATCATTGGTGTTACTCCGGTCATCGGACAATACAAAATATTCGTTTTCTTTGAGGATAATCTTTTCCAGGTTATTGGAAAAAGGAAGGCTTTCATTCCAGAAGGAAGGGCTTTGAGGAATATTGATATTATAGGGCTTACCCGATAGCTCAAACTCAGTCAATGTATAGATACTATCCATAGGTTTTACCCGTGAGACAAAGCCGGTCATATAAACCTCGTCGCCCGGCAGACCTATTACCCGCTTCATGTATAAAAGGTCTTCATTACTAATGAGTGTAATTTGTTGTACCGTAAAAAAACGGACTACTGTATCTGCAAGGCGTAAAAGAAGGGGAGTGGACTTCTCTGCCGCCTTGTCGATTAACACAACATTTCCCCGCTGCCAAGGAATAGAAGTTTGGCTAGAACTTATTGCTACCAACACGGATTGAATGGTGCGAGAAATAATAATAAACCTATCTCCGCCGTGCAGCTGCGGCTGCATACCATTGCTTTCGAGCAGCCATGTGGAAAGTATAAAGGTGTTCAGCGAGAGGTATATTACAAAAAAGACAAGTATATAAGCTAAGGTCTGTAAAACTTTATGGCGCTTGTTTTTTCCCTCTTTATAAGAAGCGTACTTTGGTCTGCGTCTAAACAAAGCGCTCATCGTATCAGCCCTATACGTGAGAAGGGCCAGAAGATAAGCCCTCCTTTTCCCAGTATTTTTGAGTGCGATACCGGTCCAAAATAACGTCCGTCCCGTGAATTATCCCGATTATCCCCCAAGGGGAGTATACGGCCTTCCGGGACATACCAACCGGATCGAAGCCGTGATAAGAGCATCCGGTACTGGGTGTTGTACGGCTGAATCTTCCTAAGCGTTGCAAGCCGAGACTGTTCCTGTGCAAAATAGTCTTTATAAGCAAAGGTGTTTATCTGCATAGCTTCATCAATGAGCTTTTGATCTACTCTCATCCCCAAGTTACGATAGGCGGTTGCTTTTCCTACCGCAGCTAAAGCCGGATACGCATCGGCATCCATAAGCCGGCTTAAATTATGCTCAAAGCCCCGTCCTGCATTAAAGTCCCGTTCATTAACAAAGCGATCCTCGCCGGCAAAGCGTATGCGGAATTCACCTTTATCAAGTATAAAAGTATCTCCTGCCGTACCGACAGCCCGCTTAATTAAAAGATGGACATTAGGCTCGCCTGATTCGTCTGTGTCAATATTAACAAGGGAAAGTGTGAGCATATAGATAATTCTTTGAGCAATATCAAAAGCCGGTCCACGAGAACTGTACGAAGGATTCTCAAAAATAATAACATCGTTTCGTTTTGGTTTGAAAGGACTAGGGAGCTTTATAAGCCCCGGCAGCAACTCCGGCCCAAAGACAAGCTTGTTGACGAAAATATGATCTTTAATACGCAGAGTGTCGATCATTGAACCCGAAGGTATTGCATAGGCTTGGAGAAGGTATTGATTGATGAGGAGGACCATTCCTGCCGCCCAAATAAAAGACTCAAGCCAATCAATAATAATATTTTTGTTTTTTTGCTTTTCTCGTCTGGTACGGAGTATTCGCTTTCGTCTAGTCAAGTAACGCTCGGTTAAAAGTGTCAATCGGTCTAAAAAGTCGACTTTTGCATTCATACTGGTATATAGTCTACATAAATAAAATAGTATTGACAAGGGGACACAGCTTCTCTGCCGGCTCGCGTCCTAAGAATTGCTTTAGACTTGGAGAGTACTATATATGATAGGTAACGTTCAAAATATAAAAGGGAAAATAGTAACGATCCGCTGCCGTGAAAGCGATCTTTGTTTTGGCTGCCTCAACCACCGGTGTAAAGAGCAAAGCCGCCTTATCGCTGCGAAGAACAGCAAGGCTCTCCCTCTTGTTCTTGGGCAAATAGTAGAGGTAAAAGCCGCTTCTTCAGTGCTGGCCAAACAAATAGCCGCTGCACTTGTGCCTCCGGTTTTGGGTTTTATTGCAGGCTTTACGGTGTTTGGTCTTTTCTTTCCGGAAGCAGGTGAAGCGCCGCAGGTTTTCTGTGGGCTTGCAGGTTTATTTGCAGCAGCTTTTATCGTATACCGTATACGCCGGCATTTTCCGGCACAAGACCTAGAAGTTTCATATCCACCCCAGATCAAAGACCCGTCAGATAAAGAAATGGAAGTTAAAGATAGATAAAGTAAGTAAGGGATTTGCTGAGGAACACTATATGCATAGTGGAATTCCCTCGATGTGATGGACAGTAGGTTAAGCAGCGTTACAATGTGTTAACACTATCGGTATAGCATAATCAAGTGCCGTATCTTTACGGTGCTTATTATAATATAGCTCGATATACTCAAATACCTCTACCCTCACTTCTTCTTTCGTGTGCTTCCTTTCCAATCTTATCCACTTCCTGCTTCCTATCTGTTTTCAAGGCAAGTCCCACCACCTTTTCCTTAAATGCTCTGGCAAAAACTTTTCTTCCTCCCATGATACTCCCTTCTTTGATCATAAACTTGACTCCTTGTCCTTTCAATTGGAAAAGATTCATATAGCACATTGCTCCCTAAACATCGGGGAAATAAATGTCAAAACAGACAACCTCACCTTGCTTAATGCTCTCATCTACCGGTGTAATAATGCTTGTAGTAGCCAAGTTTATCTAACCCTTTTGGTAACCAGCATGTGATTTATCTCCGGCTGAACCGCTGGGTGCAAAAAGGTGT
>JAITAM010000164.1 GCA_031284085.1 Spirochaetaceae bacterium | reverse complement strand
TTTCAGCAGGTTGAAATAGACTGAGTGTGGGTCTTATTCTGGACTAGGTGTGATTGGCAGTTTTGCGGAACGTCCCGCTGCTATCAGGCAAAAAACGGGACGCCGCGCCCGACAATAACGCCGAAGCTTTGAGCACGCGGGCGGAAGGCTGGCCTGCGTTCCTGTTACAACACCAAAAACTTAAAAACAGGCGGGCTTGTAATGCTTACTGATGTAGAAAGAACCATACCGGCTTCGGCGGCATTGTTCCTGATCCTTTACCAAATAAGACTTGTTGCATCCGACTTGTCCGATACTTCGGTCTTTATCGCAACGATTGTCGTTGCATTCGCCGCAGCTTGGATACTCGCCTTCAAAAGGATAAAGCCGCTTCTGGCTTTGATAATCTTTTTTATAAGCCCATGGGCCGCTCGGCTTATGATTGCCTCGATACGGGTGTTCTATGCGAACGCCAATACGATAAGAGCCGACTCCCTCCTGCTTAACTTCGACCGCAACAACTTTGTTTCGCTCCTCCCCTTCTATTGGGCGGGGATCGCCACTTACTTCTCGCTGCGCTCCGCACGCGCCTTGCGTGCGCAGATCATCGCTATCGACGCTTTTTTAATCACGTTCTTTTGCATCTTTTCCCCTTCCGCTATTGAAGCTTACCGCTGGCCGGTCGTGCCTATTGCACTGTGCGCCTTCATCATCTTTTTGCAGACGGTGAGCCTGATTATGTCCCTGCCGCGACGCTTGAAGCTGCGCAGAACGGAGGGCATAGGCAGCGCGGTTACCGTACTCGCCATCATCGCCCTAGGCGCAGCTTTGTTTTTAAGTCCCGCTCAAAGGCAAACATTGAGCGGCGGGCTTCTATCGCCGAACTTTTTCCAATTCGACTTTTCAAAAATGCTGGAACTGGAACATGAAATCTCTCAGATGGGCAACGATCTCGTCCTTATCGTAAAAAAAGAGGCGGATGAACACACGCTGATCCGCCGCTCCGTCTTGTCCGGTTATAATCAATCGCAAAGCTTCTTTCGCCATGAGGTTTTTGATGAGAAAAACCAGATTGATAGGCTGCCTAACAGGAAGACCGCGCTCTCTCTGCCTCCTCGCAAGAGCTACGGGCAGAATACGCAGGAATATTTTATCGTGAACTTTGACGCTCAGGCTTTTATTGCCATGAACGAGCCGGTTTCCGTAACGCCTTTTGAACAGTGGGATTCTTCTTCGTTCAAAAGCGCTTATTCCGTGCAAAGTTACACGGTGGACGCTATGCCTTTTGAGCTGTTTGACGCCGTGCCTGCGCAGTGGAACGCCGCTTCTTTTGGTTTTTCGTCTGAAGAGTACGCTTTGTATACGGAATACGGCCGCAATACCCGCATACAAAACCTTGCTGCAATGCTGACTGAGGGTGTGGAGGAATACTGGGCGCAAATTCAGATACTCTATGAATATTTGAAGAACGGTAACTATCGCTACAGCCTCAAACCGGGGATTGCACCGGACGGCAATCAACTAAACTACTTTTTATTTACCAGTAAGAAGGGGTATTGTTCGTATTTTGCGTTTGCTTTTTGCCTTATGCTGCGCTCGCGGGGTATTCCTTCTCGTGTGGCGGCGGGCTTTTTCTTGGACCCGGAGACGGTAGCGTTTAACTATTATCCTGTGCGATCCAGTCAGGCGCATGCGTGGGTGGAAGTATTTTTCCCCGGCTACGGATGGATAGAGTATGACCCGACTACGGAACGGATTGCGGAGGGCGAAGAATTCGCTATGGGCGGCAGGACGCAGGATCAGTTTGAAGCTTTGATGCAGGAGCTTTTGGAAAACCACGATACTTTGAAGGCAAAGGAAGGATTGGATGATGAATCGGCGCAAGAGACGCCCGAATCTTTTTTGGAGAATGCAGTAGAGCGTATTAAGAAGGCAGGCCTTTTTATTTTTGTCTTTATACTGGCGCTTCTTATGATTCTCTTGCGCACAGGCTACCTGATTGCCTGCACATTAAGTAAGAGCAGCAGAAAGAAAGCTGTTTTCCTTTGGCTTCATGCCAAGTGGCGCTTAAAACTGGCGGGCTGCCGTCCGGAAAGGTTTGAGGCGGACTTTGAATGGGCAAAAACAACGGACAGGAAAATAAGCGGCACGCTCGATCTGTACCATGATTATGCGGCGGCACGCTTTGCCTTAGTATGGACGGATGAGGATTTCAAGGGCATGTACCGGCATTACCAAGCTCTGTCCGCCCAGTATCGGAAGATCGTGCCGCTCTCGCGGCGCTTACTTGCGTGGATAGCGCCGGTTCTTGCGCTTTTATCCAAGGCCGCCCTTGTGCTGATTGTACTGCTTCTTGTAAATGCGGATACCGGCTTTGCCCAAGAGGAGGACAAACCTTTAGCCGACAGCATCTATGATTCTGCACGCAAGCAGCAGGATGCGGAGCTTTGGGAGCGTGCAATCGCAGAGTATAACCGAGGGGCTGCTCTGTATCCTGAGGATTCGCGCTTTCCCCTTGCACTAGGCAATTTGTACTACGGGCGGAACCTATACCGGCTTGCTATGGAGCAGTACCTTCATGCTGAAAAACTGATGCCGGATAATCCTGATCTGCTGTACCGCCTCTCGCAGACCTCAGGTTCCCTTAACAATTACGAAGCGTCCGCCCTTTACCTAGAGCGCCTCATTGCGGTTCAGCCTGAAAACACCCGTGCAATAGGGAGCTTGGGGTGGATTTACTACAAACTCCACCGGCTTTACGATGGCGAGCGCCTCCTTCTTGAGGCTTTGGAGCGTTTAGGTCCGAGCGCCGATTTTTCTATGACACTTGGGACGATTTATTCGGATATGTTTCGGTATGATGATGCGGCGCGCTACTACCAAGAGTGCATCAGCATAGTTGAGGCTTTAGGCGATCGTGTTTTTGCGGCAATCGCTCACTATAACTTTTCTATCTTTGAGAGCCGGTATTACCATTTTGAGAAAGCATGGATACAGACTCAGGCTTCCCTCACTACTCTGAACCGTTCTTCGGGGCGGCTTGCAAAAGGCGAACTGTACTTGCGCACGCTTAACTTTGCCGGTGCTTTGTCGGAGTACAACAGCGCCTATGAAATGGATACGTCCCCTCTTTCCAAAGTGAGTCTGGCTCAAACCTATCAAATAGCAGGACGGTTGGAGGAGGCGCGCCTTTTTGGCGAGGAATGTCTCAAGAACACCGATAGTTCATGGATGCTTTACTACGGCATTGATCCGGATGGGTATAAGCGCGACCTACACGAGATCCTCTACAAAACGTACCACGGGCTTGCCGAAACAACGGATCGTCCTATAAAACGTTTTGTTTACCGGTTTACCGGCGATGTGCATAAGCTGCTTTTTCGTAAGTACAGCCTTGTTTCGGCAAATGCTTACAAGGATAATTCTAATCCCGATGTACTGCTTCAGTACGTTGATGCTTTTGAGGCATATCCAAAGCGTGCGCTTTCTTACCTTTATGCTGCACGGGATTTTGAGGTGCCGCATATACCGGAATCGAAGCCTTCATACGATTTTCAAGAAAGTCGGCTTCTTCGCAGGTATAAAGACCTTTCAGGCGTTGTGGATGCGTTTGATCCGGTATGGGAAAAAGATATGCGGGCGGCGGCGTATACCGAGCTTGCCGGCCAGACCAACTCTCACACAGCGGCTGAGAACTTGTACCTTTTGAACCGCGGTGCTCTGCGGCAGGCGGGGATAGCTTTGCCTGTGTATTTGGTAGTAAGGGGCGGAGATTCTAAAGTTTCAAAGCGGCTGAGCAAAGCTCTTATCAAGCAAGGCATAAAGCCCGTATCGGACCACGCAAGCCGTTTTCAGCTTTTGGTACGCATAAACAGTCGGAGTGCAGGCGGACTTGTGCAGTGCGAGCTTAACGACACGGTTCAAGGCATAAACCTTTTCCGGCAAGAATTCGTAGCGCTTGATTTTTCTCCTGTGGAACTGCGTCTTTTAGCTCAATCTCTTTCTGAGGCGTTATTTCAGGCCGGTATGTAGGCCCCGCTGTCCCGCCAGCCTGTCTAAAGAAAGGGACAGACCTCGTCTTTGCGCCGACCGACCGTCTCAAGGGTCAGACCTCTAACCCAAAGGGGTCAGACCTCTTTTAGACCTCTTTTTTTGCATTTTCTGCTCAACTTATTGAAGCAAAAAGGCATATTTCACCATATATAAGTATTATGTCAAGAGAACTTAGAGGTTCAACTAACAAGGGTAAGACTTGTCATGTGGTTACAAAGGTTAATCGAGACCATCATGAATTAGACCCTAAAGAAGACAAAGAACG
>JAITAM010000165.1 GCA_031284085.1 Spirochaetaceae bacterium | reverse complement strand
GGAGCGGATTGGCAGGAGGAGTACTATGTGTGGGACTGCGCGGCGGGGACGGGAAATCTGCTTGCGGGGCTTACGAACAAGTACAACGTCTGGGCGTCCGATATTGAACAGGGGAATGTAGAGACGATACAAAGTTTGATTGATATTGACGAAAACCTTGATTTGTTACCCAGCCATGTGTTTCAGTTTGATTTTTTGAACGATAGCTTTGACAAATTACCTGAAGGGTTGAGAACGATTACTAACGACCCGGAAAAACGGAAAAAGTTAATTGTTTATATTAATCCCCCGTATGCGGAAGCAGGAAGCCAAAAAATGATAATGGGAACCGGCGGGGCTAAGACAGGCGTTGCGGCCAATTCCAAAACCGCTGACAGATACAAACGCTCCATTGGCGCCGCGATAAATGAACTGTCGGCTCAGTTTATGGCGCGTATATACTATGAAATACCGGCTTGTAAATTAGCGCTTTTTTCAAAATTGAAATTTGTGTGTACGGAGAATTTCATCAAATTCAGAAAATCATTTAACGCCGGTTTCAAAGCGGGTTTTGCCGTTCACGCAGATACCTTTGACAATGTAAAGGGGAAATTCCCTATTGCGTTTACTGTCTGGGATCTAAAGGGAGAACGTTTCCCTGAATTCATTGAACTTGATATTCCGGAAGAAGGCGGTAAAAAGAAATTCTGGGATGGTTTTAATGCATCTGTAAACCATTGGATACGCCGTTTTAACCATGCTAAAAAAAATATGCGCGGATATTTGATTTGTGAAACATCCGATTTTCAACATGTTCATCAGCCGTATATAACGAGTGATATGACGGTCAGGACAAGCAGGCAATTTGTCTGCACAGAGGATAACCTCATACAGGCGTGCATTTACTTTGCCGTCCGGCTTTGCATTGAACCAATATGGCTAAACGACCGCGATCAGTTTTTGTTTCCCAACGAAGGCTGGGAAAGCGATACGGAATTTCAGAATAATTGTCTTGTCTTTACGCTTTTTCATGGGCAAAACCGCATCTTGTCAAATGACGGCGTCAACCATTGGATACCCTTTACTGAAAGAGAGGTAAACGCAAAAGAAAAGTTTGACTCCAACTTCATGAGCGGCTTCCTCAAGGAGAAACCATTGAGCGCGGAGGCTCAGGCGGTTCTTGGCGCGGGCTTGGAATTATGGAAATATTACCACGCAAAAATAAAGAACAATAGGGCCGCTTCCGTCAACGCCTCCTTTTACGACATTCGGGAGTTTTTTCAGGGGCGCAATGACAAAGGGATCATGAAAACAAGGTCGGAGGATGAACCCTACAACGCGCATATTGGAACGTTGCGGGAAAAATTGAAGATCTTGACAAAGAAGATACAGCCCAAAGTGTATGAATACGGCTTCCTGAAAGAATAAGGGAAAGACTCTCGCATCTCTCGGCGGAGAGTACCGCATCAGGGGTCAGACCTCCAAACCAAAGGGCCCAGACCTCCAACCCAAAAGGCCCAGACCTCCAAACCAAAAGGGTCAGACCTCCAACCCAAAGGGGTCAGACCTCCAAACCAAAGGGGTCAGACCTCCAACCCCAAAAGGGTCAGACCTCCAACCCAAAAGGGTCAGACCTCCAAAGCAACAATAGAAAGACGGCTGTTCCCCGGAAATATGTAACAGTGTTTGCACCGCTGGTCGCAGGTGTCCGTTATATGTCGTTGAAAGGCAAAATAAATTTCCATATTGATAATTTCCTCAAAAGTCGGCGCTCATTTGCAAAAGAGTACCGCATCTCTCTGCGAAGAGTACCGCATCTCTCGGCAAAGAGTACTTCATCTCTCGGCGGAGAGTACTTCATCTCTTGACAAAGAGTACTTCATCTCTTGGTAAAGAGTACTTCATCTCTGGGTAAAGACTCCCGCATCTTAAACAACCTGTGCCTGCTGCTTGTAGGCAAAAAGCCGTATGCCGTTCACGGATACAACGCCGAAGTTTAGAAACAGGCCGTGCCTGTCGGCGGAGAGTACTTCATCTCTTGCAAGGGTGATAAGAAATAGAGAATGTGTTCAAGCCGTCCGCATACTTCCCCGCACTTGTCCGCTACAAACGGACAAAGAGCCGTACGCCGCTTTCGATACAATGCCGAAGCTTAGCAGCAGGCTGGCCTGAGAGGAAGAGCCGTACGCCGTTTTCGATACGGCGCCGAAACTTAGAAACTCGCTGCGGCTGTGCAGGAATTGCGAATAACCATTTCCCCTGAATATGTTTGTACAAATTGAGTTGTAAAAGGATGGTCTATGCACTCTACGACTTTAGAGCTGAGGGTCTTTATCATTCCGTCAAAATCGTAGCGCATAGTAGTTAAAGGCGGATTGAAATACCGGCTGACAAGTATATCATCAGAGCCGATTATCGAAACATCATCCGGCACACGAATATTATGCTCTTGTAATACTTCCATCACCCCTAATGCCATTATGTCGTTGCCGCAGATGATGCAGCTAGGCAAAGCCGAGCCTTTTTCCATAAAAGTCGAAAAAACCTCCACAGCATGGGTTTTAGTAAAGGCAGAAGCTGACAAGATAAATTCTTCTTTGGCAGAGAGGCCCTGCATTTTCATCCCTTCCCGGAATATACAGAAAATATCTACCCCGGATTGGCGGATCATATCGCTGCCGATAAACATAATATCCTTGTGTCCAAGACCGACCGCATATTTTACCTGTTCGATAATTCCAGAATAATCAAGCCGTACCACGACACGGTTTGCTTCGGCCTTATCATCTCTATGTTGGTTAAAAATCCCCACTATAAAACCGTGTGCTATGAGTTCTTCTATTAACGTACAGGTATTGGGAAAGCCTATAAATATACCTGCATCAATCCGACTTTGGTTAAACATATCGCAGATCTTTTTCTTTTCTTCAAACCGTTCCGTATCCCGCACTTGGTACACTAAGACATAAAAGCCTGCCAGCATTACCGTATTGATAACCCGTTCGATTATAAAATTGACATGCGTATCTTCCAATCGGCTCCGTGAACCGATAGGGTCGTTTATCACATGAAAAAGCCCTATGGTATTCGACTTTTTGCCTGCTAAAATCTGGGCTGAAAAATTCGGTGAATAAGCGTACTGCTCTATTATTTCCAAAACCCGCTTTCTTGTTTCCGCTTTTACAAAAGCATAACTATTAACAACTCTGCTCACCGTTGCGCGGGACACTCCGGCAAGCTGTGCAATTTTCAAAGCATCAATATTTTTTCTCATAATCTTTACCCTTTCACCACGGCAAGTGGTTGCAATTTTACTACTGGACGTACCAGATCCAACTCCGCTTCAATGACTTTATCGATGTTTTTGTAGGCAGCCGGTGCCTCGCTCAAATCGGGGAGTCTCTTTCCCTGATCTTTGATGTACGATCTTTTCCATCGGTCAAAGACAATACCGGACATAGCCTCATCGCACTCTTTAGGGATTAAACGCCGGCACGCATCGGCACGTCCCATACGCCGACCGGCTCCGTGTGAACAAGAAGAAAACGATGCCTCATTCCCTAATCCGCACACTATATACGAAGCCGTCCCCATGCTGCCGGGGATTATCCCCAGCTCCCCTGCACGGGCGCTTGTCGCCCCTTTTCTGTGTATCCAGTAAAGGGAACCCGAATGATATTCAGGCGCGGCATAATTATGGTGAATGTTGATTTCATCTAAGAACTCTATGGAAGAGAAGTGAGCGGACATAAGTTCTTTAAGGTAGTGCATCATAATCCTTCGGTTTTCCTGCGCGTAGCTCAAAGCATGATTCATATCACGGATATAAGCTTTTCCCAGTTCATGCTCAACCGGCAAGTAGGCAAGATTTTTATCGGAAAGCTCGACCCCCATCTGCTCATTCAAAAGCAGCGCCTGCCGGTGATAAAAATAGGCAATACGGTAACCTAAGTTACGTGAACCGGAATGAAGCATAAGCCATACGGTGCCATCTTCACTTTTCTGTAGTTCAATAAAATGATTACCGCCGCCAAGCGTCCCTAGGTTACACCGATCAAGTTTCTGGCAGGCATTGTCGGTATACCATGCAGGCTCTTCGGCAGACCCGTCAAGAGAGTCATGCCAGAGGCTAAAACCTTCCCATGCTACCGGCTCTTTACGAGAATGTCCTTCACCAACCGGAATACGGACTTTGATCTCTTCAATAAGGGAGCGGCGCATTGCCATATCGCCTATAGTATCAACATCAAGATTCGTTTTGATTGCTCCCATACCGCAGCCAATATCAACACCAACTGCATTGGGTATTACCGCCGCTTCACAGGCAATAACGCCGCCTATGGGCATCCCGTATCCGGTATGAGCATCCGGCATAAGGGCAACATGATCCCGTGTTACAGGATGATTTGCCAAATTACGAGCCTGCTCTAAAGCATCTGCTTCAATATCCCGACACCATGACCGTATAGGTAACTTTGTCTTGTCGGTTAATTCCCACTGTACCATAGAATAAAATCTACTCCTTCTTTTAACATTTAGACAGACTCAATCCAAGAATATATCCGGCAAAGCCACGTTGAATATCTGTGCCAAATCCCGAAAGTTATCGCTTGTAATGGTCTGCTTTTTACCACCCATAGAACGCACCTTAACAAAAATCTCGGCTGACTTCTCTACCGTGTCCATAAGACCAAAGGTTTCATCAAAATCAGTGCCGGAGCAAAAGAGTCCGTGATGCGCCCAGACCACAACATTGTACTTTTCCATGAGCTTGCCGGTTGCCACCGCAATATCATACCCGCCGGGTACCATCCACGGCAATACACCCACACCCTCAGGAAACACCACCGGACACTCAGTTGCCATTTCCCACAAGTTCCGCGTAAAGTCTCTGTCGTTCAGAGGCAGCACAAAGGTCATGGCAATAAGGTTCGCGGGGTGTGCATGGTAAATCACCCGATGGACGCCGTTGGTCAGACGCTTTTTTATCTCATGGTTCATTAAATGCGTGGGCAGCTCACTAGTAGGACGCCCGCCTTTCTCAAGCCCCCAGCGTATACGGTAATTCTTGCCCTCCGAGTCTATTTCAATGACCGCAATGGTATGCGAAGGCTCAAGAGGCACGTTGCGCATAAATTTACCGCTGCCGGTTACCAAGAAAAAGCCGCCTGCAAGATCAGGCACAGCGATCCCTATGGGCTTGTCCTCGCCGTTATCGTGTAAAAAGGGCATTATTTCTTGGACTTCATGGTCTTGAAGCCGGTAACTCAAGTTGCCTCCATTACGCTCGTGCCACCCTTTGGCAAAACCATCGCCTGCAAGCCGAATAAAACCTTGCATAAAAGAAAAATCAGTACAATTCATACACTGCTCCATAAGTCATTTATCGTCCTGCCAAAACCGTTCTTTCATATTCTTTCACGAGATCGAACCATGTATCACGGATCGGCGCGTTATGTATCAAGCAGAACTGGTCCCAAATATCGGCGAAGGGAAGGAATTTGAACTCTTCCATCAAGACCATGATTTGGGTAAAGTCGCCTTTCTCCTGCATGGCGGCGAGTTTTTGATAGGGTATAAGCAGTGCGTATAAAAGCGCCTTCTGCATACTCCTCATACCGGTTACCCACGCGGCAATTCTGTTGATGCTTGCGTCAAAGAAATCAAGACCAATCAAGACTCGGTTTAAGGCGTTGCACCGTACAATTTCTTTAGCAATCTCTTTAAGCTCATCGTCGAAAATAACTACATGGTCGCTATCCCAGCGAACAGGCCGTGAAACATGAAGTGCAAGTTTATCATAAAAGAGCAGGAAGGTCGGCACTTTATCGGAAACGAACTCCGCACAATGAAAATGCCCGGTATCAAGCAAGCATAGAACGCCGTTCTTTGCCGCATAATTCATATAAAACTCGTGGGAACCGACGGTACAAGACTCAAGTCCAAGTCCGAAAACCTTCCCTTCAAGACTGTCAATGAGCCACTCTTTATCGAGTTTCTCTGAAAAGACCTCATCCAAAGACGCTTTAAGTCGGGCGCGGGGACCGTAACGGTCGGCGGGGATGTCCTTGTATCCATCAGGCACCCAGATATTGTTTAGCGCCGGGACTTTCAATGTCTTGCCGAAGTACTCCGCAATACGCCGCGATGCTTTTCCGTGGTCTATCCAAAACCGTCTTATTGAAGGATCAGGGTGGGACAAGGTTAAATTATCGGCTGCTTTGGGGTGTGAAAAGAACGTCGGGTTAAAATCAAGCCCAAGCCCTCGCTCTTTGGCAAAATCCACCCACGCCGAGAAGTGCCGAGGCTCAAGTGCATCTCGGTCGACCTTTTCGGTGGTAACTGCATAACTGGCATGGAGGCTGATCTTATGCTTTCCGGGGATAAGACTAAGAGCCTTGTCAATATCGGCCATAAGTTCTGCATAATTACGTGCCTTACCCGGATAGCTGCCTGTTGCTGCAATCCCTCCGGACAAACTACCTCTATTCTCAAAACCGGTAACGTCATCTCCCTGCCAACACTGCATGGAAAGTCTGACTCCGGAGAGGAGCGTTAGAGCCGTCTCAACATCAACATCATAGTCGGCATACAAGCCTTTCGCTGTTTCAAAGCGTGTCATTATTACTCCTATAAAAACAA